>SVGF01000039.1 GCA_015056475.1 Clostridiales bacterium | reverse complement strand
CCTTATAATGTTGAGAGCATAACGTTTACCCCCGTTGCAAATCACAGCTTTGCAATACTTAGCGGAGAATACAACAATGTAGTTCTTACGGAGGGCGTAGCAAAGGACGTAGTTATAAAGGTAACGGCACAGGACGGTACTACAACAAAGGAATACAAAGTCACAGTTACAAGACAAAAGTGTACCGACAATACGTTAAAGGGCTTGACGACGGATAAGGGCCAGCTTTCACCCGCGTTTTCTTCATTCGTTGTGGATTATACAATAAACGTGCCGTATGAGATCGATAAGATCACGCTTGCACCCGTTGCAAATCATGCAACTGCAACGTTGAGCAGCGACTATACAAACAAAGCTCTTGCAGTTGGCAACAATACTATTGAAATAACAGTAACGGCTCAGGATGGTACACCAAAGGTTTATACAGTGACTGTTATAAGAGCAGAGGCATCCACCGATGCAACGTTAAAGGAATTAGGGCTTAGCACGGGCACACTTTCTCCTGTCTTTAATTCCGCTACGACTGAATATACCGTAACCGTACCTTATAATGTTGAGAGCATAACGTTTACCCCCGTTGCAAATCACAGCTTTGCAATACTTAGCGGAGAATACAACAATGTAGTTCTTACGGAGGGCGTAGCAAAGGACGTAGTTATAAAAGTAACGGCGCAGGCAGGTGGCGAACCAAAGGAATACAAAGTCACAGTTACAAGACAAAAGTGTACAGACAACACGTTAAAGGGATTGACGACGGATAAGGGTCAGCTTTCACCCGCGTTTTCGTCATCCGTTGTGGATTATACAATAAACGTGCCGTACGAGATCGACAAGATAACGTTGACACCCGTTGCAAATCATGCAACAGCAACGTTGAGCAGCGACTACACAAACAAAGCTCTTGCTGTCGGCAACAATACTATTGAAATAATTGTAAAGGCTCAGGACGGTACTGAAAAGAAATACACCGTTACTGTAGTTCGCGCAGAGGCATCCACCGATGCAACGTTAAAGGAGCTTGGTGTGAGCGAGGGCACACTTTCACCCAAATTCAATTCCGCAACAGAAAAATATACCGTAAACGTGCCTTATAAGGTATCCACTATAACCATTACCGCAAAAGTAAATCACTCAAAGGCAACTATGAGCAACGCTCATACAAATGTTGCACTTGTGGCGGGCGAGGCTAAGGATATCAAAATAACAGTTACCGCCGAGAGTGGCGCAACAAAGACTTATACTGTCACAGTTACACGAGGTTTACCGTCAACTGATGCAAGCTTGAAGAAACTTGATATAAGCTCGGGTAAACTTGCTCCTGCATTTGATCCCACAAAGCTTGAATATACTGTAAACGTGCCTTTCACAACAAAAACTTTCACGTTGACACCCGTTCAGAATTTTGCAGAAGCAAAATTGAGCGGCACGTATAAAAACGTAACACTTAAAGAAGGTGAAAACAAGCTTCGCGTTGTGGTTACTGCCGAAGATGGCAAAACAAAGAAAGAATACGTTGTAAACGTTATCCGTGCAGAGAGCGAAAAGATCAACGATCTCACTTCACTTGAAATAGAGGGTATTAAGCTTGATAAGGAATTTTCATCAAGCGTTACGGAATACAGCGTTACAGTGCCTTACACAACAGGCTCAATAACCGTTAAGTTTGCAAAGGCGGGTAATTTCTCAACGGTAAACGTTAAATCTCCTTACAAGGTAACACTTGTTGCAGGAAAAGTAAACGACGTTGTTATTGAGGTTAAATCGCAGGCAGGGCAGGCAAAGAAGTACGTTATACACGTAACAAGAACTGCGGCTGCAACCGATTCAACTCTTGAATATATCACTCCGTTTGAGTCAAAGCTTATTGAGGAATTTGATCCTGCAATAACTGAGTATACAATGAAGGTAAGCACGAGAATTGAAAATATGGATTTCAATTTTGAGCCTGCCAACGAATTTGCTACAGCCAAGATAGAGGGTCAAAACAAGCTTGTTCTTGGTGAAAATACATTCAAGATCACCGTTACAGCACAGGACGGCTCAAAGACCGTATACACTATAGTAGTAACTCAGGTTGAGCTTCCCGATGATGCAAAGCTTTCCAGCCTCAAAGTAAACGGAGAAGAAGTAAAATTGTCCGACGACGTAAGAGAATACATATTTGCGTTGCCGATAGGAACAAAGGAAGCACTTATAGAATATGTAACGTCCGATGAATTTGCAACTGCTGTGCTTGAGGGCGATACTGTTCTTAATGAAGACGGTGTTGACAACATCTTTAATATAACCGTTACTGCTCAGGACGGTACGGAATCCGTGTATACTTTACAGATATATTTCCGTGAACTTGAGACTGAATCAACGCTTATTGATCTTTGGGATGACAGACATTCGTTTGAGTTTGACCCCGAGGTTACTGAATACGCATTTGATGTGCCTTACTATGTTCAAAGCTTGACTTTTGGCTACACATGCGCCGGCGATTATGCCAAGGTTGCTGTGTATGGCCCTGAAAAGCTTTTGGCTGATGCCGAAAATGAGTTCACCATAATAGTTACAGCGGAGGATGAAAGCTATACCGTTTATAAAGTGGTGGTAACAAGAAAGATGATGACTGATGTTACCAAGCTTGATACTCTTGTACCCTCGTTTGGAGCCTTGGATTTTGTGAGCGAGGTAACGGAATACAAGCTCAGCGTTCCGTATTCTGTAAGCACTGTAACGTTTACGTATACAGCAAAGGATGAGAATGCGGTAGTTACAGTTAAGGGTGTGGATGAGCTTACAGTAGGCGCAATAAACGTTTTTGAGTTTAAGGTTGAGGTTGAAAACGGTGATTACACGGTATATACTGTTGAAATAACCCGTGACAACATCTCAACAGATTCAAAGCTCTCATCCATAGTGCTCAATTCAAGTGCTATTGAAGGCTTTGATCCCGATGTTTTTGAATACGTTGTTGAAATTCCCAATTCTGTTTCAAGCGTGATGCTTGAATACGTATGCGAGCATATCATGGCAAAAGCGTCAGTAACGTCAAAGCCCGAGGAACTCATCGTTGGCGAAAACGTTTACGTTATTACGGTAATTGCAGAGGACGAGATCACCACAACGGAATACACAGTAAAGGTCATAAGAGCTGACGTTGACTCCGATTCAACATTGAGCGGACTTAACTCAAACGTTGGTGAAATTGAATTTGACCCTGCAAAGACGGATTATGAGATAAACGTAGAAAATGACGTTACTTCCCAACAATAAATTATACGGTATCAAGCAAATACGCTAAGGCTTTGTTTGAAGGTCCCCAAACACTTTCTACAGGTGCCAACGTATACAAGATCACAGTTACAGCTGATGACGGAAGTGTTACTATTTACAAGGTAACAATAAACAGACGTGCTTTGTCAACCGATAGCGAAGCTCAGGAGATAACCGTTGGTAACGTAAGCCTTGACGTAAATTCTCACAGCAAGAAGTTTAACGTTACTGTGCCTTACGGTATTGACAGCGTTCAGGTTACTGCGCTCCCGCGCGACAGCAGAGCAACGGTAGAAATAAACGGCGGTACTTCACTTGTGGTGGGTGACAATAAGGTCACAGTCAAGGTGATTGCAGAGGATGGCTCTTACACCATTTACGATATTACCGTAACAAGAAGTCAAGGCTCTGCAAACGCATTGCTTTCTGTGCTTGTGCCGTCAGTTGGTGAACTTTCGCCTGCGTTTGATTCAAACATTCTTGAATACAACATCACTGTTGAAAATTCCGTAGAAAAAATAGATTTTACGGTAGAAACAGCAAGTAAATTTGCAACTTACGTTATTTCAAATACGGATCTTGTAATCGGCGAAAACAGAATAGAAATAACCGTTACTGCGCAAAATGATTCAACATGTACTTACGTTATCAACGTAGAGAGAGAAAAGCTCTCAATCTGGAATCTTCTTGTTGATACGGTAGTATTCACAGTTGGCGGTTTTGAAGTTACAGCACTTGTATTCGTAGCAGTTGCGCTTGTAATAGTTATAGCGTGCGTGATCGTTCTTGTATACGTTCTTAATAAGGACAAGGTCAAGAGGATCAAACGCAATAAGTAAAATAAGGTTAAAATAGGGCAGAGAGCATTTAGCGTGTTATCCTTAACGGAGAACACGCTAAAACTAAGTTTGCCCTTCGGGCAAGTGAAGTTATCTGCGATAGTGAAGTTCACTTCGTAAGTGAAGTTTCGCCTTGCGGCGAAGCGAGGGCAAACTTAACTTCACTGTGAGCACGTGGCGAACAACTTCACAGTGCACAAGCACAACTTCACTTTTGCGTCAGCAAAAACTTCACAAATCAGAAAAAGAAAGTTAATGACTGAAAAGCCGTTAACTCTCTTTCTTCATTAATTGCAAGTTTTATGCCCATACCCTTATTTCACTTCTTCGCTAAGAACATCACACATTTCTGCCCTATACTGATATAAAGGAGATAATATGGATTTTTGCCAAATAGTTAAAAAACGTCAATCTACAAGAAAATATGACGCATCAAGACAGGTAGAGGATGAAAAGCTTCAGAGCATACTTGAGGCCGCAAGGCTTGCTCCCTCTGCGTGCAACGGTCAGCCGTATTTTATGAGTGTATGCAGGGGACAAAGCGCAAAAGACGTTGCAAAGGCATGCATGGGAATGGGCATGAACTCATTTGCGGCGGATGCTCCCGTGCTTATAGTAATATCCGAGGAGGATTACGTAAAATCCGCGGCTGTGGGCTCAAAGCTCAAGAATAATGATTACAGATCGATCGATATAGGCATTCTTGCGGCGTATATAACTGCTCAAGCTTGTGAGCTCGGGCTTTCAACGTGTATACTCGGCTGGCTTGACGATAAAAAGATAAGGCAGATATGCTCGTTGGATCATCCCGTAAGGCTTGTTATTACACTCGGATACGAGGAGGCTGGCGACAAGCTGAGGGATAAAAAGCGAAAGAACATGGATAAGCTTGTGAAGTACGTATAAAATTGGATGATAAGGAAAATTGTACGGGATGTCGATGGCGTCCCGTATTTTTTATGGAGTGATGACATATACGGAACAGTGTTATTTTATCATGGTAGATGCCGTAGGGGAGGCATTTTGCCTCCGCCTTTGGGAAAATTGAATAATTTCCCTCCCTTTGTCACGACAGGAGGAGTCAAGGATGAGGTGCGTTTTAGTAGAGATTGGCAGTGAAATTAGGAGGCGTATGTGGGACGTCTTGGGAGCCGTCCCCTACCGATGTGGATTTAATGTGGGTAAATGTAGGGTCGATTCACGAATCGACCGCTAACAATTTGTGGAGAAATTAGGCGTGGGGATTGGACAGTCGAGGACGATGAGTCCCTACGAGGTTGGTGTGGATGGCGGGGAATTGCGGAGAAATTGGAGGAACAATCCCTCCGTCTTCGCCTAATGGCGAATCCACCTCCCCTTACACAGGGGAGGCTATGGGTGAATGCGGGCTTTATTAAATACACAAAATTTGAAAGGGAGGCGTTTTGCCTCCCTTTGTATATTATTTTCTTATTGTTGAGAGGAAATGTTCAAGCCTGTCGCAGACTGTGGAGAGAGTTTCTTTATCGGGAAGATAAACTATTCTGAAATGTCCGGGATCGTTTAAGTTAAAGCTACTGCCGTGTGTGATAAGCACCTTTTCCTGACGCAAGAAATCAAATGCAAACTGCTCGTCGCTCTTGATATTATACATATTCAAGTCGAGCTTGGGGAATATGTAGAATGCCGCGTGCGGCTTTACAACGCTCACACCGGGGATCGAGGTAAGTCTGTCGTAAATAAAATTTCTCTGCTCAAAGATTCTGCCGCCCGGCATCAAAAGCATATCTGCGCTCTGGATACCGCCGAGTGCTGTTTGTATGATGGACTGCGCCGGTACGTTTGAGCAAAGTCGCATTGATGAGAGGAGATTCAAGCCCTCAATATAGCCCTTTGCGTTTGATTTATCACCGCTAAGGCACATCCAACCGCATCTGTAGCCTGCAACTCTGTGTGATTTTGACAAGCCGTTGAAATTTACTACCATGAGGTCTGGCGCAAGGGAAGCTATTGCAACGTGCTCCATGGAGTCCATTACAAGGCGGTCGTATATTTCATCCGCAAAAATTATGAGTCCAAACTCTCTTGCAACGTTAACGATCTCCTGCAGAATTTCCTTTGAATAAAGCACACCTGTTGGATTGTTGGGGTTTATTACAACTATGCCCTTTGTGTTGGGTGTGATCTTTTTTCTTATATCGACAATGTCGGGGAACCAATCCTGCGCCTCGTCACAAGCATAATGAACTGCATTGCCGCCTGCAAGCGTTACAGCAGCAGTCCACAAGGGATAGTCGGGTGAGGGAATGAGTATCTCGTCGCCGTTATTGAGCAAGCCCTGCATTGACATTGTTATAAGCTCAGAAACGCCGTTACCCGTATAAATATCGTTTATATCAACGTTTGGAATGCCTTTGAGCTGGCAATACTGCATTATGGCCTTTCGCGCTGAGAAAAGTCCTTTAGAGTCGCTGTAGCCCTCGCAGTCGCGAAGATTATACATCATATCGCGCACTATCTCGTCGGGCGCCATAAATCTGAATGGCGCGGGATTGCCTATATTGAGCCTTATTATCTGCATACCTTGAGCCATCATTCTGTTTGCCTCGTCCATAACGGGCCCTCTGATGTCGTAACAAACGTTGTCAAGCTTTTTTGATTTTTCTATCATATTTACTCCTTTATAAATAAAAATGCCCCAAGCAAAAATGCTTAGGGCGAATAATATCCGTGGTACCACCTAAATTCGGGAAAAGTCCCGCGCTCTGCCGATACTTTAACATATCGCATCCCATGGTAACGGGGGATAGCCGTTGAAGCCTACTGTGATTTCGGTTCAAAGCTCAAAGACTGCTTCACGGAAACGCTTGTATGGGCTTACACCGACCGCCCACTCTCTGAAAGCTAAGCATGACCGCTACTCCTTCTCGTCATAGCCTGTATTAATATGTATTATTATAACCCAATATTTGTGATTTGTCAATATAAAAATATACGTTTTTGCAGTTTACTGCAATTTCAACCTCGCCCACACCGGTTTATGGTCGGAGTGCACGATATCACACATCCCGCTCTCTACCAGCTCAAAATGCTTTGAGAATACGATATTGTCTATTGCTACGCCTGTTGGAATAAAGCTGTTATACACTTTGTCAAAGCAGTTTACAAGCGTTGCTCCGTGCTCAACAAACGGCAAAAGCTCATTCTTGTCCTCGGTATTAAAGTCACCCGTGACTACGTAGGGCATATCATCTTTAAGCATATCAATGAGCTGTATTATCTGGCGAGTGCGCGCGTGTTTTGAGTCATATGCAAGATGTGTGTTTAAAAATTTGACAGCCACACCGCCAATATCAATTACGTTTACGCTTGCAACTCTCTGCTCGTGACCAAACGAGTCGAGCAATACTGTTTTGTGCGACAATATGGGGAGCCTTGACATTATGGCATGCCCGTAAGCACCGCCTTGATAGTCTATAGCCTTTGAGAAAATGCAATTATAACCGCTTTTTGAAGAAAGTATTTCGGGCGTATTTATATTTGATCTTTGGGTATTGACGTCTATCTCCTGCAGACCCGCAATATCAGCATTGATATTGAGTATATCGTTTGCGATAATTGTGGCGTCAAATCCCACGTCTGCGCAATGTCGCACGTTGTATGTAGCAACTGTTATTTCCATAAGTGGCTCCGTTTGTAAAAGTGTTATCATCGTAAATTATATCATAAATACGGTTATTTTTCAACTTGCGGACACAATTTATATTGAAATAAACCCAAATTTGTAGTATAATAGCCACATAATAAACTTAATGGGAAATTTTATGGATTACAGAACAGAACACGATTCTATGGGTCAGGTGCGCGTAGAGGCGGACAAGCTTTGGGGTGCACAAACTCAAAGAAGTATAGAAAATTTTAATATCGGCAGGGGGATAGAAACCATGCCGAGCCAAATAATAAAGGCATTCGGTATACTCAAAAAGGCGGCAGCAATGGCTAATGCCGAGCTTAATCCGCAAAAAATGACGATTGAAAAGCTTAAAGCTATCTCAGCAGCATGCGACGAGATAATTGCAGGCGAGCTGATGGAGCATTTTCCGCTTGTGGTGTGGCAGACGGGCTCGGGCACGCAGTCAAATATGAATGCAAACGAGGTTATCGCAAACAGAGGCAATCAGATATTGGGCAAAAAGCTTCTACACCCCAATGACGATTGCAATATGTCGCAGTCGTCAAACGACACGTTCCCCGCCGCAATGCATATTGCTGCGCTGATTTCGGTTGAGGATGGGCTCATACCCGAGCTGAATAAGCTTATAGGCACGTTTTTAAGGCTTGAGGAAGAAAACAAAGGCATCGTAAAAAGCGGAAGAACGCATCTTCAGGATGCAACGCCCATTGCATTCTCACAGGAGATCTCGGGCTGGAGAGCTTCACTCCAAAGGGACGTTGAAATGCTCAAGCATTCATTGGACGGCATAAGGGAGCTTGCTCTTGGCGGCACAGCTGTCGGCACGGGCTTGAATTGCCCCGAGGGCTTTGACGTGCTTGTTGCTCAAAAGGTGAGCGAAATAACGGGCAAGAAATTTGTTACCGCAGAGAATAAATTTCACGCGCTCACGTCAAAGGATGAGCTTGTATTCGTTCACGGCGCGATCAAAGCAACTGCCGCAGATATGATGAAGATAGCAAACGACGTAAGATGGTTGGCGAGCGGCCCGAGGGTGGGTCTGTCGGAGATAACCATTCCCGAAAACGAGCCCGGATCTTCGATCATGCCCGGCAAGGTAAACCCAACTCAATGCGAGGCTGTGACGATGGTTGCCGTTCAGGTGATGGCAAATGACGTTGCGGTGTCAATGGCGGCATCTCAGGGAAATTTTGAGCTCAACGTGTTCATGCCCGTATGCATATATAATTTCTTGCAGTCTGCAAGGCTGCTTGCGGAGGCCGTGGCGTCATTCAGAGTAAACTGTGCCGAGGGAATAAAGGCAAACAAAGAAAAAATGCACAGTAATCTGCATAACTCCCTCATGCTTGCCACCGCGCTTAACCCGTACATAGGCTACGAAAACGCGGCAAAAACCGTAAAGCTTGCGCACAGCGAAAATATATCTCTCAGAGACGCCTGCATAAAACTCGGCTTTTTGAGCGAGGAAGAATTTGACAATGTGTTTTGCCCCGAAAATATGGCAAATATAAAATAAAGGAAAGCATAATGAAAAAACTGTTATTTGTAACGTCTGACAAGGTGTCGATCGAAAAACTGAGCACGCAGAGCGGCATATTTATGCAGCTTAAGGATAAATACGAGATAGACTTTTTTGTTGTAAGCCGTTATTGTTCGCTTGGTGCAAACGTCAGATATGCTTTTGAGAGCGCTGTATTAAAAAAGCGCAATCTTTTCCACCTTTCAAATCCGTTTGCAAAAAAAGCGTCGTCACAGCTCAACAGAATATTGAAAAAATTTAAGTATGATTGCGTGTTTGCGTTGAGTTCTGCGGCTATAGCATACGTAAAAACCGACGTGCCCATAGTATATTTTTGTGATGCTACGTTCAAAAATATGGTGGACTGTTATTGGCAGGGGATCTCTGACAAAAGAATAAAGGAATACGATTCTGTTCAGCTAAAGGCGATCCAAAATGCGGATCACGTTATTTGCTCAAGTGAATGGGCAAAAAATTCTGTTGTAAATAATTACGGTATAACTGACAAAGTATCCATCATTCATACGGGTGCAAGCCTTGATTGCGCGGATACCTCCGTGCTTGAGCACGAGGGAATAAATCTTCTTTTTGTGGGCAACGGAAAGAATTACGTTGCTCAGGGCGGATTGACAGCCATTGAGTGCACAAAAAGGCTCAATTCGCGCCAAGATGGAAATTTCTACCGTCTTCACATGGTGGGTAAAGTGCCCAACGAGCTTGAGAGCAATGACGTGAACGTTTACGGCGCGCTTGACATAAACGTCAGGGAGCAAAAGAATATGCTTGAGGATCTATGGCGAAGTGCTGATATTTTAATTATGCCAACGAATGATGAGTGTGCGCCATCGGTATTCTGCGATGCGAGCGCATACGGCATACCGTCAGTTACTTACAATATTGGCGGAGCGAGTGATTACGTAAGAAACGGTGAAAACGGAATATGTCTGCCGCTTGATGCAGAGGCTGAGGATTTTGCGGACGCGATTGAGGAGCTTGTTTTGTCAGATGAAAAATTGCAGCAGATGAAGAAAAGGGCAGAGGAGATATTTATTGAGGAACTTAATTGGCCCGTATTCGGAAATAAGGTTGCAGAAATCATTGATAGTTTGAATTGAGAATACAGTAAAACGAGCTGCATAAAGGCTTGTTTTCATAAGAATGTAACACCCCGACAGCTAATTCTGTTGGGGTGTTTGTGTTACTGTGCGGTATTTTTTCTGAAATTCTTGGGTGTAACTCCCTTTATCTGCTTGAATGTTTTTATGAAATAGCTCAGATCGTTAAATCCGCACGAATACGCTATCTGTGTAACGGGGGAATCTGAGTTTATAAGCTTTCGGGCGGCGCGCTCAACTCTGTAAACGTTTAAGTATTCAAATGGTGTTTTGTCCGTCATTTCCTTAAAAAAAGTGCAGAGATATTTGGGTGATATGCCTGCGGCGTCGGCAATATCTGCAAGGGTTATCTGATTGTCGTAATTTTGCCGCATAAAGGCGAGTGCTTTTTTGAGAATGATTACGTTTTTTTCGTTTTTGTGAGCGGAGTCTATCGGCAAGGTATCTGAAAACAATTCTCTTTCTCTTATAAACCCAAGGAGCATGTATAAGCACCCCGTAACCGTGAGCGTATAGCCCTTTGAGCTGTTTTTGATTGACTCAAAGAGGATATTTATAATATTGGAGTATTCAGGGTCGTGTTGTATCTCGGTTACGTGTATTGAATGATTCATTATTCCGTCTATAAAATTTTTACAACCCGATTCGTTAACGCTTAAATATTGCGGGTTAAAGACTATGCATTCGTAAATGCAGTCTACGGGCTTTGCGCCGTGCACGGTTTCGCTGTTTATAAATACAGTGTCGCCCGTGTGCACGGTGTAATGGCGGTTATCAAGCGTCAGCTCAAGTGAGCCCTTTAATATACGGATGAGCTCCACCTCGCTGTGCCAATGGTATGCCATCTCATACTTTGGATGGGATATATCAATATGGTAGAATTCTACGGGAAAATCCTCTGTGCCGTGCTGTTTTAGTTCGTTGTATATCATTTTGTGTTGCTCCATGCATTAAATGTGAATATTATTATACTTTTATCTATTATAACACAAGTATTTATTTGTTGTCAAGTATATAATTATAGTTAAGATGATTATTAGTGCTTAATGATCGAACAAATATTTTTGGAGGTATTAATATGGCTGAAAACAGACTTGTAGGTGAATATCCTGTTATTGGTATTCGTCCTACTATTGACGGCAGAAGAGGCGTTCTTAAGGTAAGAGAATCCCTTGAGGACCAGACAATGGCTATGGCTCAGGCTGCAAAGAAGCTTTTTGAGGAGAATCTTAAGTATTCCAACGGCGAGCCCGTTAAGGTAGTAATCGCTGATACAACTATCGGTAGAGTTGGCGAGGCTGCTGCTTGCGCGGCTAAGTTCAAGAAGGAGGGTGTTGACATTACTCTTACAGTTACACCCTGCTGGTGCTACGGCGCAGAAACAATGGATATGGATCCCATGACAATTAAGGGCGTTTGGGGCTTCAACGGTACAGAAAGACCCGGCGCAGTTTACCTTGCATCCGTTCTTGCTACACATGCTCAGAAGGGTCTTCCCGCATTCGGCATTTACGGTCACGACGTACAGAATCTTGACGAGGTTACAAACATTCCTTGTGACGTTCAGGAAAAGCTTCTCCGCTTTGCAAGAGCCGCAGTTGCTGCTGCTTCCATGAGAGGCAAGAGCTATTTGCAGATCGGTTCAATTTGTATGGGTATCGGCGGCTCCATCATCAGCCCCGAATTTATCGAAGAATATCTCGGCATGAGAGTTGAATCCGTTGACGAGGTAGAGATCATCAGACGAATGACAGAAGGCGTTTACGACGAGGCTGAATTCCAGAAGGCTCTCAAGTGGACGAAGGAAAACTGCATCGAAGGCTTTGACAAGAACCCCGAGGAGCTCCAGAAGTCAAGAGAAGCTAAGGATGCTGACTGGGAATTCGTTGTTAAGATGATGGTTATCATCAAGGACCTCATGAACGGCAACAAGAACCTCCCCGAGGGTTGCGAAGAAGAAATGGTTGGTCACAACGCTATTGCTGCAGGCTTCCAGGGTCAGAGACAGTGGACGGACTTCTACCCCAACTGTGACTTCCCCGAATCATTGCTCAACTCATCATTTGACTGGAACGGCGCAAGAGAGCCCTACATCCTTGCAACAGAGAACGACGTTCTCAACGGCTTGGGTATGCTCTTTATGAAGTTGCTCACAAACCGTCCTCAGATGTTTGCTGACGTTAGAACTTACTGGAGCGCAGACGCTGTTAAGCGCGCTACAGGCTACGATATCGAAGGCGTTGCTAAGGAAAACGGCGGCTTTATCCACCTTATCAACTCCGGTGCTTGCTGCTTGGATGCTAACGGCTACGCTAAGGACGAAAACGGCAACGGCGTTATCAAGGAGTGGTACAACGTAACAGAAGAAGACCAGAAGAACATTCTTGCTAACTCCACATGGAACTATGCTGACCTCGGCTACTTCCGTGGCGGCGGCTACTCCTCAAGATTCGTTACAAAGGCTGAAATGCCCGCTACAATGATCCGTCTTAACCTCGTTAAGGGTCTTGGTCCGGTGCTTCAGATCGCTGAGGGTTGGACAGTTGATCTTCCCGACGAAGTAACAGATACTCTCTGGAAGAGAACGGACTACACATGGCCCTGCACATGGTTTGCTCCTCGTTGCGACGGCAAGGAAGGCAGCCCCTTCAAGACAGCTTACGACGTAATGAACAACTGGGGCGCTAACCACGGCGCTATCTCTTACGGTCACATCGGTGCAGATCTCATTACTCTCTGCTCAATTCTCCGTATCCCGGTATGCATGCACAACGTACCCGAGAAGGACATCTTCAGACCTGCTGCATGGAATGCATTCGGCATGGATAAGGAAGGTCAGGACTTCAGAGCTTGCGCGGCTTACGGTCCTATGTATAAGACAGTTAAGTAACAAACCGAACAAAAAATATCAGCCCGACTTCATATGCAGAGGTCGGGCTGATTTAGTTTTGTATCAGATGATTGTCAGGGATGCTCTGTTTAATGAGCAAATAAACGTAATTTTACGGTAATATATTTTAATTTGGCTTGAACAACGATTTTTTTAAAAAACTCTTGATAAATCCGTGGTTTTGTGGTATCATTATTTTATCTGTTCGTTTGATGGCTAAGCCAAATAAATTTTGCGAACACGGAGGAAGTATGGAATTTTTTGATTTTGCGGATATGCCCGTGGATACGTCGTGGCCCACGGGAATGAAAAAGCTTTTTGCGGAGGATGAGGAGGAGCTTTTTCCACCCGAAAGAATAAGATTTGCGGAGGATATTGACGTTCAGGACGTTATCTATTCACACAAGCCCGAGGCTGAGCTTCATATGCTGATCTACTCTCCCAAGGAAAAGACCAAGCATCATTATCCGTTGGTGGTTTGCATCCCCGGATCAGGATGGCATAAGCAGACTCTTACAGATAATTACAGATATGCACAGCACCTTGTAAGAGAGGGATATATAGTAGTGTCCGTGCAGTATAGACATGCGGCTATTGCGTCCATGCCGGCGCCGATCGTTGACACTAAGAACGCTATCAGATACCTCGTTTTGAATGCGGCAAAGTATTCCATTGATACACAGAGAATTGCCGTTATGGGTGACTCCAGCGGCGGTCACACTGCACTTATGGTTGGACTTACTCCCTGTAAGCTTTTTACGGATGATGAATACAAGGGCGTTTATTTCAGCATAAAATGCGTAATTGACTTTTTTGGTCCAACAAATTTTTCTACAATGAGAAATGCGCCATATCTGGCGGAGGATCACGCTGCGGCTGACGGCAGCATCGGTGAGGTGCTTGGAGGCAGGGACGTTGACGAATGCCCTGAGGAGTGCGCGCTTTACAGCCCCGTTAATTACGTTAAGGAGGGTATTGCACTTCCGGACGTTATGATACTTCACGGCAACCGTGACGGTGTTATTCCTTTCAGTCAGAGTGTTGAAATGTTTGAGAAGCTGAGAGATTGCGGTCATTTCGTTGAATTTTTGTGCTTTGAAAAGGCTGCGCATTGGAGTGGCGGCTTCAGATCATGGACGATGCTGAAGGCTGTGCGCGACTTTTTGAGGAACAACATGAAGGAGTAATTCTGTATGTGGAATAACAAACTGTGCATGATCCTCACAAGGTATCGCTTTATAAATGACGACGACCATATGCGTCTTCTTAAGGAAACCGGCTTTGACGGATTTTTTACAAAGTTTGAGGACGTTGACAATTACGCAAGGCTTGCGAAAAAGTATTCGATGACGTATCAGTCCGTGCATGCCCCGTACAATCGTGCAAGAGTTATCTGGCATGATGAAGGTGAGGAGGGCGACAAGGCGGTTACCGATCTGACCGCGTGCCTTAGAGCGTGCGCTGATAATAACGTACCGATATCGGTATTTCATGCGGTAGTTAATTTTGATATTCATAACCCCACACAGATAGGTCTTGACAGATACGGCAAGATAGTTCAAGAGGCAGAAAAGCTCGGTGTTAAGATCGCATTTGAAAACACGGAGGGCGAGGAATATCTTGAGGCTGTAATGAATGAGTTCGCTTCAAGCAAGGCTGTTGGATTCTGTTGGGATACGGGCCACGAGATGTGCTACAATCATTCAAAGGATATGCTGGCACTCTACGGCGACAGAATATTGTGTACGCATTTGCATGATAATTTTGGAATAAGCGATTTTAACGGCGTTATACAACCGTCGGACGATTTTCATCTTTTGCCGTTTGACGGTATTGCTGATTGGGATTACAATATGGCAAGGCTTGATAAAACAGGCTTTGAGGGCATGCTTACCTTTGAGTTGAACTTAAGATTTGAAGGCAGATTTCAAACCGAGGCTTATTTTAAGATGCCGTTTGAAAGATACGTTGCCGAGTGCTACATGAGAGCCTGCAGGGTTGCGGCAAAAAGAAAGCTTGCCACAACGCATGTTTGATGCTCAAAAAATGCGAAAAATTACGAAAAAACCTTTAAAAACCTATTGACAAATAATGTATTTTGTTGTATAATATTAGGGCTTGTGGAAATGCATCTACTCTATTAGCCCAGAGGAAGTGTGTTGAAGCGGCATTCAAGGGTTCAAAAATAAAATATTACATTAAAATTCAGGAGGAATAGCATGAGCACATTCATGGCTAAACCGCATCAGGTTGAACAGAAATGGTACGTTATTGATGCAGAAGGCAAGACACTCGGTCGTGTTGCAACAGAAGCAGCTGCCATTTTGAGAGGCAAGAAAAAGCCCACATATACACCCCACGTTGATACGGGTGATTTCGTAATCGTTATTAATGCAGAGAAAGTCGTTTTGACAGGTCATAAGCTCGACGATAAGATGTATAGACATCATTCACACTATCTCGGCGGCTTGAAGGAAATGACATACAGAGAGTTGTTCGCTAAGAAGCCCACAATGCCCATTTACCACGCTGTAAAGGGTATGTTGCCTAAGAACAGCTTGGGAAGAAAGATGCTCACAAAGCTTAAGGTTTTCGCCGGTCCTGAGCATAACCACCAGGCACAGAAGCCTGAGTTGTGGCAGTTCTAATTTATAAGGAGTAACAACTATGGCAGAAGTTAAATATTACGGTACAGGCAGAAGAAAAAAGGCAGTTGCTCGTGTTTACGTAATGCCCGGCACAGGCGTTATCACGATCAACAAGCGTTCTATTGATGATTATTTTGGTTTGGAGACATTGAAGCTCATCGTTAAGCAGCCCCTCGTTGCTACAGGTCTTGAGGACAAGTATGACGTTAAGGCTACTGTTTACGGTGGCGGCTTTACAGGTCAGGCAGGCGCTGTTAGACACGGTATTGCTCGTGCATTGTTGCACTGCGAAGAGGATTACAGACCCATCCTTAAGAAGGCCGGTTTCCTTACAAGAGATCCTCGTATGAAGGAGAGAAAGAAGTACGGCTTGAAGGCTGCAAGAAGATCTCCCCAGTTCTCAAAGAGATAATTTATTATTTCATATACAAAGGCTCTGCATATGCAGGGCTTTTTGTGTTTTGGGGGGCGGTTCAATTTGTAAAGAATTGAGCCGTCCTATTTGCTTTTTGTGAATTTTATGGTATAATTACTTTGGGTAGTTATCTACTCGATAAACTTGAATTTGATAGAGAAACTATCAAAAAAACTAAAAGAAAACAAGAAGGAATATGAGTATGTTAAATAGAATTGCCAAACAGCCCGTATCACTGATGATATGCCTTGCATGGATTGTCGTATGGGTATTTGTAGTGACTAATAAGAATACGCTCGATATTTTGTGTGGTAAAGGAATAAAACAAATCGGAAATCAATATTATCGATTTTTTACTGCAGGATTGACACATACACACATCTTACATATGCTTGCAAATGTATGTGCAATGTTTTGGGTTGGGTATTTATACGAGCAGCGACTGGGAAGTGTAAAATTCTTACTTGTTGGCATGATTTGTGCCATAGTATGTCAAGTGGTTTTTCTTGCGATATATTCCAACGCAACAGAGAGTTTTGGTGGTTCTGGATATAACTTTGCTTTGATTGGATTTGGACTTGCCCTGCAATTTCTTACGCCAGATTTCCCTAAAATAACATTTGGTACATGGAGTGGAAATTGGCTCATTATCTACTTGATTCTTGGTAATATTCCTGTTCTATCATTTATGAATGTAACAACAATTATTTTTCACACAATCGCATTCGTGTTAGGCATTGGCATAGCTTTTATATATCGAGGGATAGGCGTATAAAGGATGCAAACAAATTCCAATTTGTCGAGCTGAATAGGCGTTGAATGTTGGTGTAATTTTGGTGCAAATTTGGTGCTATTTACTTTTTGCCGTTTTTATGGTATAATCTAACTAATCGATAAACTTGAATTTGACGAGGGTGTGAATGATGAAAACATTATTCATGATTGGCGGCACGATGGGAGTGGGCAAAACAACCGTGTGC
>SVGF01000038.1 GCA_015056475.1 Clostridiales bacterium | reverse complement strand
TTTAAGGGCATAATCATCACGGCAAAGCATCACGACGGCTTCTGTCTTTGGCCTTCAAAATATACCGAGCATTGCACCAAGAACAGCCCCGGTCAGCCAAACGTTGTAAAGGCACTTTCTGATGCGTGCAAAAAAGAGGGTATCAAATTTGGATTTTACCTTTCCCCGTGGGACAGAAATTCAAAGCTTTACGGCACTCCCGAATATAACGATTACTTCTGCAATCAGTTGACGGAGCTTTTAACAGAATTTGGCGACGTTTTCTGCGTATGGTTTGACAATGCCTGCGGTGAGGGCGAAAACGGTAAGCGTCAGGTTTACGATTTCCCCAGATATATTGAGCTTGTAAGAAAGTATCAGCCAAACGCCGTTATATTTAACGATTTCGGCCCCGACACTCGTTGGGTGGGTAACGAAGCAGGTGAAAGCAGACCGGCGGAATGGTCGGTCGTGCCCTGCGAGCTTGGTAAATACGCCGAGGTTCAGACCTGTCCTGCGCCGTATGCAGGCGAAGGTAATATCAACAAGATATATAATTCCGACGAGGATATTGGGTCAAGAGAAGTCATTAAAAATTCAAGAGGTCTTACGTTCTTGCCGTCCGAGGTCGATACCTCCATCGCTAACGGTCATTGGTTTTGGCACGATTACAGCGGATTAAAAACGGCGGAGCAGCTTTTTGATATCTATATGGCGAGCGTTGGCTCAAATGCGTGCTTGAATCTTAATATTCCCCCGAATAAATTGGGTAAGTTTGATGATAACACAGTCAATAGATTGTATGAATTTGCGGCGCTGATAAAGGAAAGACTTTCTACACCAATAAATGCAACGCTTGATATATGTGCTTGCTCAATGGGTTGCTCATACAAAGTAAACACAAACGGCGCAAAGCTCAGCTACGTTGTGCTTGGTGAGGATATTGCCCAGGGTCAGCGAGTTGAAAGCTTTGAGATCAAGCGCGCGGACAACGGTAAGGTAGTATTTAACGGAAAATGCATCGGTCACAAAAAGATATGCAAGATCCCCGATGAGGACGGCGATGCAGGCGAATACATTATTGTTGTAACCTCATCAAGAGATAGAGCTATCATTAGCAAGCTGGAGCTGTACTGATGTTTTTCGGCAAAAAATGCTCGGTTGAGGGCTGTAACAAAAAAGCATACGCCGAGGGCATGTGCAGAGAACACTATATTCAAAAGCTGAATGAGGAGCAAGGGGAAGATCCTAAAAAGGGTATTGGTACGTTAAGATACATAGCAAGCGTAGGCATGTTTGCGGTATGGGTTGCGTTCACTATATGCTTTATGATGTTTTGCGTGCATCTGTATAGGATCGCAGGCTATCCGCAAATCTTATTGCCAATAGGTATGCTGTTGTTTATGTGGCTTTCGTATATGCCTGTGTTGGCGGTGCTAAGGCTTATTGACAGATCAAAGCCCGTTTGCATTGCGGTGGTAACGGTAGTAGGATTTCTGGTGTGCTTAATGATATTAAGAACCGATGAAGTTGTTTTATATGCTCAATCAATAACAAAAGGCCTTGCTGAGTGGATCACAATGCTTTTTAGAAAAATAACGTAAGAATAGGGACGCCGATACGGCGGTGGAGCTTTAATTTTGAAAGGAGTTCTTGCCGTGAGTATATTGGCGTCCTTTGAATTTGTGTGGGTGATCGCAGGTTGTTTTTTGGGTATAGGGTTTGTGTCGGGAGTTGAGATAAATAAATTCTTCGGTGGGTGCGGTGAATGGGGCTATGCTCTTATCGCGTTATCGCTTTTTGTGGCGATATTGACCTTATACAAGCTTACAGTATTGATAAAAAACAAAATAACGCTTTTCAATGAAAAACTAAGCTTGATATTTGCCGTGATCCGTGCTTTGTTCATGTTTTCGCTGTTGACGTATTCTGTTTCGTCCGCCGAGGAGATACTCAAATGCCTAGGCGCTTGTCCCAAATTCCCGTGGGGCTCGCTTGTACTCGTTTGCGTTATTGCGTTGCTCTGCATGGCAAAAGGACAGGGAGTTTTGAAAGTTTTCAGCATAGGTGTGCCGTTGATAGCGTTGTTTTGTGTTTGTTATAGGATAATTGGTGGTAAAGGGGTCAGCAATGTCGAAATAATAACAAAAACTCCGTTTTCAGCCGTTGGCGGGGCTGTACTTCTTGCGTCGTATAACGTTCTTGCGGGAATGGATGCGGTAATAAGAACTGCAAGGCGCAACACTTCAAGGCTTTTGGCTTCGTCGGTGTTGGCAGGAGCGATACTTTGGCTCTGCGGATGGGCTATTCTTTCGTCAACCGGAAATTATCAGACGTTACCCATGCTCAAAAGAGTTCTGGAGGATAGCTCTGCTTTGGGAATTGTGTTTGCGGGAGTGATGATGGCAAGCCTTATAGGCACGGGTGTTTCGTGGACTGTCGGCTTGAGTGATATGATAAACAAAAACAGCACTTATGTACCGGTAATAGTGTGTTTGGCGGCGTTTGTGGGGAGTCTTTTGGGCTTTGACAGTATAACGTCCGTTATATATCCCGTTTTTGGCGCGGTTGGGGTGGCGTTGGTAGTGTATATAAACGTTATTTATACTGTAAAGCTGAATAAGAATAAATGTTGATTTATTTTTTCTAAAGTGGTATAATAGAATAAATTATAAAACACACCGCAAAACGGAGGTCAATATGAGCAATATTTATATTGTAAAGGATGGCAAAGCACAGCTTTCAGTCGTAAGATACAGCAAAGTTGGCATAAATCAGCTTTCCGCCATTGAAAGATTGGTCAACAAGGTAAAGGGATTTTCGGGCATTTGTATTGAGGTAAAAAAGGATACTGAAACGTACCAAAGCGCACCAATGCTGTCCGTTGGCAATAACCGTTGGGCAAAAATGTGCCTTATGGGCGATGCTACGTCATACGAGAATACGGTTGCACAGCATGAGGGCAACGTTTACGCCCTAGGCTATACCACAAAGGGTATCGTACAAGCACTCGACAGAATAACAGACGCTCTTGTCGGTGAAAACGGTGACGTATTTATTCCGGAATCTACATTTGGTACCGTACCTACGGTGTTGCCTGAAAAGAAGGATGTATTCAACGATTTTTGGTTGACTTATTACGGTCCGCCGAGCTTTTCTTCAAACGATCCCAAAGAGTGGAACGAAACGGACAGAAGAACACTTGATGATATCATAAAGTTTGGAGTGGACGAAATCCCCGCGTACTTTTTTGGATATAAGGATGATGAGCAGTCGGTTTCGGTAATAAAAAGCTTTATAAACGAGTTTTATTCCCATAATATCAAGGTAAGACCGTATTTTGTAAATAACGGTAAATTGCAACAGCTGTTTGATGAAGGCAAAACCGATGAGATCGAAGCTGATATTAAAAGGACAGTTGAGCTTTTCGGTGACGTTTGCGGCATAGGTCAATGGGGTCTTTATGACGAGCCCTTGGAGGACAAGCAGCTCAAGTATTGCGGATTTGTAAGGGAGTGCTTCCACAAGTACGATCCAATGGACCGCCCTGTGTATATCAATATGGGCCCCGTAACGCTGCAGGACTGGTGCAACGGTGAAACGGTGTACGATAAACTCATTGAATGGACTGATCCCGACTATTACTGCTACGATAAATATCCATTCAGAATAACAGAGGACGGCAAGCCTGTTATGTACGAGGATAATTGGTATGCCAATCTTGAGCAAAACAGAAGCTACGCCATTGACGGCGCTAGAAATACGGGTGCTATCCTCGGCGCGATAAAGGTTGGTGCAGACCCGACAAGGTATGATATCACGCAGGAATTTATGGATTGGCAGGTTAATTTGATGCTGGCATATCATTACAGATATTTGGAATCATACGTTTATTACCCCGTTCATGATTTTTGTATGCTTGGCAAGGGTAATATTCCCACCTTCCGTTGGCATATTGCAAGAAAATGCAATCAATACGCAAAAACAGTTGGCAGAATGCTTTTGAATAAACGCCTTGATGCTGTCTTCCATTTAAGAAACAGCAGTATTCCTCTGGGTCACGACGGCTACCGTCACGAATATCCCGATATTGAAGAAAACCATTACAGCTTTGGCACGGTAACGTATTTCGGTTACAGAGGCTTGGGCAAAGTGACGGGAGAGGATGCAATGCTCAGCTTCTTTGATGAAGGCACGATAATTGTAACGGATAAGCGTTGCTGTGATATTGACGGTGGCGACCACACCGTAATTCTTGAGGGATTAAAGGGCGACGTTGAGATATTCAATGGTATAAGCGGTGAGTGGGAGATAATTCAGACCTGCAAAAATGCTCGCCAAATTTCAAACGGACTTGAATTAAAGCTTACGAGATCTTCACAGTTTATATTGAGAGCAAAATGATATTATATTGCTTCCAAAGCTCCGCTTTTGCGGGGCTTTTAGCTTTTATGCACAAAACGGAGTTTTAGCCTATTGCCAAAAACCGCATTTTTTGGTATAATATTATAATAGAGGATTGTGCGGCAAAAGCAGGTTTTTTATAATGCGGAGGGATAATGGATAAGGATACTTTTATAACCGTCGGTGAAGAATGCACTTATGAGTTTGAAGAAAAAAAGTCAATATTTATTGCTTCCGTGTTTGTGGTCACCTCAAAGGAGCAAGCGCAGGCGCGAGTTGATGAGCTCAAGCAGAAATATTATGACGCTACTCATAATTGCTACGCTTACGTGCTGAGGGATGGGGCATACCGCAAATTCAGCGATGACGGAGAGCCCTCGGGCACAGCGGGTATGCCCATATTGAACGTGATCGAAAGGCTTTCGCTTTGCAATACTTTGGTGGTAGTAACTAGATATTTTGGCGGAATAAAGCTTGGTGCGGGCGGATTGGTCAG
Organism: Clostridiales bacterium; assembly: GCA_015056475.1. GTDB lineage: Bacteria > Bacillota > Clostridia > HGM11327 > HGM11327 > SIG351. The sequence continues at coordinate 12,541 of SVGF01000038.1, read as the reverse complement.
AGCGTATTCTACCGCCGCTGCGGAAGTGCTTACCAAAGCAGGAAAGAGCATATACGTCAAGGGCTCAAGAGGTACTATAGACGTTGATTACGATGATCTCGGCTTGGTTGAGCGTTATCTCAATTCAAGCGGCGTTACAGTCGACGCTAAGACGTTTGGTAACGGTGTTACAATAAGCGTAACTACCAATAAGCCGTGGGAAGAAATAGAGAATACTGTTACGGATATCTGTGCAGGCGGCGCTATATGCGAGCTTGAGGGTAACGTCTGGGTAAAGCAGTCGGATATAGATTGATACTATATATAATGTATAAAGTGATATTAGAAAGGCTTTTGATATGCAAGTAAGCGATTTTGATTATAATTTGCCGGAGGAGCTTATCGCTCAAACTCCGCTTGAAAAGAGGGACGAGTCGAGGCTTTTGGTTTACAACCGACAGACGGATACGATAGAGCACAGACAGTTTAAGAATATTATAGATTATCTTTCGCCAAAGGATTGCCTTGTACTCAATAATACAAGAGTTTTGCCTGCCAGATTGCTAGGCAACAAAAAAGACAGCGGTGGAAAGGTAGAATTTGTATTGCTTAAGAATATAAGCGGCGATAAATGGGAAGTGCTTGTAAATCCGGGCAGAAGAATTCAACCCGGTCACGTTATTGAATTTGGCGACGGATTGCTTGAGGCAAACGTGATTGAGCGTTGCGCTGACGGTAACAGAATAGTGGAATTCAAGTATGACGGTGTTTGGCAGGAGGTGCTCGATAAGGTGGGTATTATGCCTTTGCCACCATACATACACAGCACGCTTGAGGATAAGGAACGCTATCAGACTGCGTATTCTAAAATCAACGGCTCTGCCGCAGCACCCACCGCAGGACTTCACTTTACAAACGAGCTTTTGCAGAAAATTCAGGATAAGGGTGTTGGCATCGCATACACAACTCTCCATATAGGTCTGGGTACTTTCCGCCCCGTAAAGGTGGACAAGCTTGAGGATCACGATATGCACAGCGAATTCTACCACATGGACGAGGAAACGGCGCAGTATATAAATGAAAGACGAGCAAACGGCGGAAGAATAATTTCCGTCGGCACAACGTCTTGCAGAGTGCTTGAAACGGTTACAACTCCCGACGGAATAGTTCATGCGGGCGAGGGTAACACAAAGATATTTATATATCCGGGATACAAATTCAAGGCGGTTGATGCGCTTATCACAAATTTCCATCTTCCCAAGTCAACGTTGCTAATGCTTGTAAGCGCGCTTGCGGGTAAGGAAAACGTTTTGAGATTCTACCAAGAAGCCATTGATGAGAGATATAGATTCTTCTCGTTTGGTGATGCAAGCTTAATATTATAATAATGTATAGAAAGGCTAATAAATGGAATTTACCGTATTCAATAGTGATAAAAATACAAACGCAAGAACGGGATTGTTAAAGACTACTCACGGAGAGATACAAACTCCCATATTCATGCCGGTAGGTACGCAGGCAACTGTTAAAACTGTAACTCAGCATCAGCTGAAGGAGGAGGTAAAGGCTCAGATCATATTGAGCAATACGTACCACCTCTACCTCAGACCGGGTCACAAGCTCATAGAAAGAATGGGCGGATTGCACAAGTTCATGAGCTGGGACAGACCTATACTCACAGACAGCGGCGGCTTTCAGGTGTTTTCACTTTCAAAGCTCAGAAAGATAACCGATGAGGGCGTTACGTTCAGATCACATCTTGACGGCTCGCTTCACTTTTTGGGGCCGGATCAGTCAATGGAGATACAGCAGAGCCTCGGTAGTGATATTGCAATGGTATTTGATGAGTGCACAGCTGCTGATTCCGATTACGAAACTGCAAAAAGAGCGCTTGAAAGAACGACAAAGTGGGCATTGAGATGCAAGGAAATACATAAGCGCCCCGATCAGACATTATTTGGTATCGTTCAGGGGAATATGTATAAGGACTTGAGGATCGAAAGTGCAAAGCGCACGGTCGATATGGGCTTTGAGGGCTATGCTATCGGCGGATTGAGCGTTGGCGAGCCAAAGCCCGTTATGTACGACATGCTTGAGGCTATCGAGCCTTATATGCCAAAGTCATCACCGCGATACCTCATGGGAGTTGGTTCTCCCGATTGCCTCGTTGAGGGCGTTGCAAGAGGTGTTGACATGTTTGACTGCGTTCTTGCTACAAGAATAGGCAGAAACGGTACAGCATTCACAAGAAACGGAAGACTTGTCCTCAGAAATCAGACGTATGCGGAGGATTCCCGCCCGATAGAGGAGGGCTGTGATTGTTACGCTTGCAGAAATTACTCAAGAGCGTACATTCGTCACCTTATAAAGACAAACGAAATGCTCAGCGGCACATTACTTTCACTCCACAACTTAAGATTCCTCACAAGAATGATGGAGGAGATACGTCAAGCTATCAATGACGGAACGTTCTCCGAATACAGAGCACGCTTCTGGGACAGCTACCGTATAAGTGACAAGGGCGGTGCATTCTGATGCAGGCTGTAAATTCTGACGGAAGACAGCTTCGCGCACTTGCGATCCACGATATATCCTGCATAGGTAAATGCTCACTTACGGTTGCGCTTCCGATGATGTCCGCTGCCGGTATAGAAACTGCAATCATTCCAACCGCGGTGCTTTCTACGCATACGGGTGGATTTGAGGGCTTTACATACCGCGATCTGACGGATGACATCATGCCGATAGTGGAGCATTGGAAATGCGAAGATATGGCGTTTGACGCTGTGTATATAGGCTATCTGGGCTCTGAAAGACAGATAGATATAATGAAGGATATACTCAACGAGTACAATAGTGCGTTGGCTGTGATCGACCCTGTTATGGGTGACAACGGTAAGCTCTATGCTACGTTTGATGAAAGCTATCCCGCGCTTATGCTTGAGCTTTGCAAGCAGGCTGACATAATTACTCCTAATATTACCGAAGCTGTGCTGATGCTTGGCGAGGAATATACTCACGGTCCGTACACACAAGAGTATATAGAGTGCCTTATCAAAAGGCTTGGCGAGGCGTGCAATGCAAGCGTTGTGCTCACGGGCGTTTATTTTGATGAGAATGAGCTTGGCGCTGCCGTTTGGGACAATGACAAAAAACAGTTGTACTACACAATGGCGCAAAAGCTTTCGGGATTCTACCACGGCACGGGCGACGTTTTTGCAAGCTCATTCGTTGCTGCAATGATGCTGGGTAAAACTATGGAGTGCTCGGCTCACATAGCGGTTGAAACCGTGCGTGATTCAATTATGGCGACCGTTGCAGCTCCTCAACAGGGAAAACGTTGCTATGGTGTAAACTTTGAAGCAGTAATTCCAAGCTTTATTGCAAGGGTAAAAAATGATATTATATAATGTATAAAACAAAACCGAACGGTTAACGGTGATCTGTAATAGGTCAATATACACATACTGACAGGAGTGGACAGAGGATGATTTAAGTTCTCTGTCTTATTTTTTTTGATAACTACTGACTGAATTAAAGACAACAAGTTTTTTGCCAAAAGCAACGCAAAGGCACTTTTGACATTTACATATCAAATGCCTATTCAAATACCTTCCGGAAGATAGAAAAAAGCCTTCTCCTGCGGGAGAACAAGGTCGCAAGCGACCACCGAGTTTTGCGAAGCAAAACGTCGAGTGGCAGCCGTAGGCTGACGGATGAGGAGTTTGTTTGGAGTTTGATTATCCCTCATCCACCGATATCTCAATCCCCATTCTCACACTGGGGAAGTCTTAAATTAACATGTAAACCGTAGGGGCGTTCTGCGAACGCCCGCGAGCGAACACAGTTCGCCTCTATCAAGTTTCCTATAGTTTTAAGGGTTTATATCTTTAATTAAGGCATACAAAGTACAGCTTTTGCGGATACAAATGCTGTTTTTAACCATGAGTTAAGCGGATGACAAAAATGTTAAATTCACATTTGTGTGAATTTCAAAGTGGCGGATCTGTGCAAAATTTACAACAATTTACATGAAATTCAATGTGAATTTTCGCTGAAACGTTTGTGACGGGAATGCCTATATAAAAAAGCTGAAAATCGTAAAATGTGAATTAACGGTGAACAAAAAGTTTAAAAATAGTTCATAAAAAGAATTTTTGCGGAAATATGCGATTAATTTTCAAATGTACCTGCACGTTTTTAGCATTTTTGCCAAAAAAAGGCCAATTTTTTTGGTGAGAACATAAAAAAACGTATTGACATTTTACCGTACTGTGTGATAAAATATACGTATCTAATGGCGAAGTGTAGGCATTTTGCGCCCAAAATTGGTTAGTTTGGAGCTTATGTGCATTTCGTACAAAGAGACAGAAAGGATGTGTTTGTATTTGCGTAGAGGTATAATCAAACAAGGTAAACGTATTGTTGCCACACTCCTAACAGTTGTAATGGTAGTTACATTGTTGTCATCGCCTGCTGCATACGCCGGAACTTTGGAAGAGATCTTTACAAAGCCCGGTACAGGTACGGAAAACGATTATGACAGAGCAACCATAAACGACAATAAGTATAAATATTACTTAGAGGATCCCGATTTTGCGGGTGCAACAAACTATACCGGAAACGACATCGTTCTTACTCCTTCACAGGCTCAGTGCAATGACCTTGCCGAAGGTTCAACAAAGGACGACCCCGTTTATGTTGAAACACCTTTAACAGACGAAAACGGCAGAACTAATGTTCTTAACTGGTCAGAAGAGTACAGCGGTTTTACATGGAAAGTAAAGATTCCTGTAACAGGCTTCTATTCTATCAAGGTAGAGCATTTGTCGGTTGCTAACGACCTTGGTGTAGCTCCGACACGAGAGTTTGCTATCAATGGCGAGGTTCCCTTTGCCGAGGCAGTAAACCTTGAGTTTAAGAAGTGGTTTAAGGATGCTGATGTTCCGAAGGTGGACGTCGTTGGTGATGAATCAGCTCCTGACCAGGTGGAAGTTCGTGAATGGGCAACCTCCGAGCTCAGAGATAACGAAGGCTATTACATGGAAAGCTTCAGATTCTATTTTGAAGCAGGCTTGAATGAGATAACCTTCAATTACACAGGTGCAGAAATGTACATGGGTAATATCATCATTTGTGCTCCTGAGGTCATTGACGACTACGCTACAGTATCTGCTACTTATCCTCAGCTTGACAAGAACGGCGCTGACATCATCGCGTCATTCCAGGCAGAGTATAACGAAAAGCATAAGGAATTGGACGACAACGTTCAGGGTTGGCTTTCTCTTAAGTCTTCCAATATGCTCAGACCTACTGTTAGTAAGAACACCACAGTTGCTCCTTTTAAGAGTGGCTACAACATCATTAACCAGGTGGGTGGCGACACAAACTGGAGCGGTAACAGAGAATCTCTTACATGGACGTTTGAGGTTCCTGCAGACGGTCTTTATAAGATCGCTTTGAGAGTGTGCAATAACCTTAATATCGGTATGCCTGTTCACAGACGTATTTATATTGACGGCGAAGTACCTTTCAGTGAGTTGATAGCATATAGATTCAGATATGACTACAACTACTACACAGAAACTCTTTCAAATGATGACGGTGAGGCTTTCTTGTTCTATTTTACAGCAGGTCAGCACACTATCAAGCTCGAAACTTCCATGGGTGGTCTTGGTGATGCAGCTCTTATGTTCTACACACAGACAGAAGAACTCAACCTCCTCATCAGAGAAATCAACAAGATCCTCGGTGACAATCCCGATCCTAAGTTCAACTACCGTCTTGCAGAGAGAATTCCTCATTTGATTCCTACGCTTGAAAAGCTTGTAGCTTCTTTTGAAGAACTCATCGAAAAGCTTAAGGTTGTATGTGAAACGGATTCTTCATCCTTGATCAACGAGCTCAAGGTTGCTATTGATACTCTTAACGAAGCTATCGACGAGCCTATTGATATCCCAAACAATATGGGTGATATCACAGGTATCCAGACAAGCTTGGGTAACTGGATCACAACTCTTGAGAGCAGTGCTCTTATGATGGACTACATCGAGATCGGTCAGCCTAACGCTGAGTTCAAGAACGAAAAGGTTTCTGTTTGGGCAGAGCTTAAGAACGTATGGGATTCATTCATAGTTTCTTTCTCTAAGGACTATAACGCAGCTTATGCTGAACTCGCTAACCAGGGTAAGGACATAGTTGAAGTATGGCTCTCAAGAGACAGAGAATATGCCGACATGATGATGGACCTCATGAACCAGGAATTCACTCCCGACAGTGACTACGATTTCAGTATCAAGCTCAGAATCGTTCCCGGTCAGATCGGCTTTGGTGGATTTAACCTCTTGCTTTTGTCACTCATGTCACATCAGGGTCCTGACCTTATTTGGGGTACAGGTGCAGGTGACGTTGTTAACTACGCTATCAGAGGTGTAGGTTACGACATTTCACAGTTTGAAGATTACGAAGAAGTTGCTTCTCGTTTTAACCCTGCTACAATGATCGGTCTTTCATATTCCGATAACTCACCCACAACACTTGACGGTGTGTTCGGTCTTCCTGAAACATCCGACGTTTCAATGGCATTCTACCGTACTGATATCTTTGCAGAGCTCGGTATTGATCCTCCGGATACATGGGATGAATATTTCAACGAAATGATCCCTGCATTCTATCAGGAAAATTACCATGCTATGCCTTCCGGTACAGGTACATTCCTTACACAGATGAACGGTTGGTCATGGAGAGCTAATTACAGACTTTCCGGTTACGATACGGACCTTTACTTAAAGGCATTCCAGATGGACGTTGACCAGTACTTCATCTACGGTATCGACATTGCAAACCAGGGCTTCCAGGGCTTCCGTGACGGTGACTATCCGTACATGACAGGCTCTATCGGTACGTACACACAGCTCCTCGTTGCAGCTCCTGAGCTTCTTGGTAAGTGGGCAGTTGCTCCGTTGCCGGGTATTGTTGATGAGCTCGGTATCAATAACAGAGCAACAGGCGGTGCAGGTGCAGGTACTTGTGTAAGTATCATGTCTGAAAGAGTAAACTTTGATTCAGACGAAGAATACCAGAGAAGAATCAATTCTTGCTGGGAGATCGCTAAGTGGTGGACATCTTACGATATTCAGCTTGAGTTCACATACATGGTTGACGCTAAGTTCGGTAGAGAAAACAGATGGACATCTGCTAACATGAGAGCTTTGGTTGACGGTATGGGTTGGACACCCGCTGAAAAGGCAGTTATCGACGAAATGTACAACTGGTACATTGCAACTCCCGTTGTTCTCGGTAGCTACCAGCAGGATAGATATGCAGGCTTTGCATTTAACCAGGTTGTTATTCAGGGTTACAGCGTAAGAGACTCTATCGACCAGATGATCGAATATATCAACCCCGAGCTTGTAAGAAAGCAGCTCCAGTATGATATTATTCCTGCAAATGATGAAGAGATAGCTGATAAGACTTACGACGTAAGTGCTCTTACACAGCTTGCTTATTACAGAAAGCTTCGTGAAGAAGCTCTCAAAAATCAGAATAAATAAGGAAGGTAAAAACTATGGCTAAGAAAAAAGACATTGTAGTCATTGATGACGTAGGCGAAGGCGAAATACTGGAAGCCAAGGTATATCAGACACAGTCAAAATTTGCCCAGTTCATGAACCGTACAGGTACAGGTTGGTTGTTTATGCTTCCCTTCCTTGTATTGTTCGTATTGTTCTCAGTTATTCCTGTCCTTACGTCCATTCGTTACTGCTTTACTTACTACGATTTGGTAAGACCTGCAGAATGGACCGGCTTGGAAAACTACCGTTACATGTTCATTGATGACGATATCTTTGCTATCGCATTCAAGAACACGTTTGTCCTTGCAATTCTTACAGGACCTACAGGATATATCCTTTCGTTCTTCTTTGCTTGGGTAATCAATAACCTTAAGTACAAATCATTCTGGGTGTTGGCTTTCTACACACCTACAATGGTTTCGGGTACCGCTATCGGTATCATTTGGATGGTTTTGTTCGACGGCTCACGTTTGGGTTATTTGAACTACGCCCTCCTCAGATTGGGTCTGATCTCGGAGCCGATTGCCTTTACGGCAGAAAAGGCTTGGATCGTTCCGATCATAATAATCATAAGCTTGTGGTCCAGCTTGGGTGGTAACTTCCTTATCTTCTTTGCCGGCTTGCAGAACGTTCGTAAAGAGCTTTATGAAGCTGCTGCTATTGACGGTATCGAAAACTCTTACCAGGAGCTTTGGTACATCACATTGCCTTTGATGAAGCCCCAGTTGCTTTATACAGCAATCACATCCATAACAGGAGCATTCGGTGTTGGTAGTATTTGTGTAACAGTTGCAGGTAACCCCAGCCCTGACTATTGCGTACATACGCTTTCGTTGCACATCGGTGACTATTCCGGTGCAAGACTTGAGCTTGGTTATGCCTGCGCATTGTCACTCGTAATGTTCTTTATTACATTCACACTTGGTAAGGTAACTATGAAGTTCCTCTCAAGTAAGGATGAATTATAACGAAGGGAGAAGAAAAAATGAGTTCTAACACTTATGTTCCTCGCGGTGTCGAGTTCGGCCAGAAAAAGCGCGAAGAAAACCGTAAATTGATCTCTATCGGCGGAATTTTTAAGTTCCTCGGTCTGGGATTGCTTCTTGCCTTCCTTATAGTTCCTTTGATCTATAACTTTACAATGGCATTCAAGCCCTTGAGCGAAATGATCAAGTATCCGCCACCGATCTTCGTTAAGAATCCTACTTTGCAGAATTTCGTGGATATGTTCGTCGTTTACGCTAACACAGAAGTTCCGTTGCTCAGATACGTATTCAACAGTGTATGGACAACAGCTGTTGGTATGGTATGCACAGTATTCGTTTCTATCTTGTGTGGTTATGCACTTGCAAAGTTGAAGGTTAAGTCCGCTACAACGATCTTCAATATTATCATCGCTTCCATGATGATCTCATTGTCAACAGCTGCTATCATGAGCTATAAGATCACTATGTGGCTTGGACTTTACAACACATATGCAGCATTTATCATTCCTTACATTGCAAACTCCTCTTACGTGTTCCTTTCAAGACAGTTTGCCGAGGGTATCCCGGACGATCTTCTTGAAGCTGCTCGTATTGACGGTGCTTCCGAGTTCAAGACGTTTATAGTTATTGCAGTTCCGATCCTCAGACCGGCAATTGCAACTATCGGTCTTTACTCATTCAACTCTTTGTGGGGTTCATCAGGTCCTTCCGGTATGTATATCGTTGACGAAGCTAAGAAGAATCTTCCTTACGCTCTCTCAAACGCTATCGCAGGCGGTCTTGCAAGACAGGGTGCTCAGGCAGCTATGTCTTTGATAATGTTGTTGCCTTCATTGATTGCTCTTATTATTACGCAGTCTAAGGTTGTAGATACAATGGCTCACGCCGGTATCAAGGGTTAAAGGAGGAAATTATGAAAACATTAAATAGAATCCTTTCATCCGTACTTGTGCTTTGCGTTGTGCTTGCAATGTTTGCAGGCTTTAATACCAGAGTAGCAAGCGCCGAAATTCAGGTAACACACGATTACCACTACATTGAGCCCGGTGACGAAAAGTCCAAGATGGCTATTCCTAAGGCTTACACAGTTAGAAACACAGTTTCCAGCTTTAAGTCTGCGTATAGCACGTCTTTCAAAGAACCTACGGATATGTTCATTGATGACAATGATAATATCTACGTTGTTGACTTTGGTGCTCCGAACAATAACGGTAGAGTTACAAAGATGAACATGTGGGGCGAGGTTAGCCTTGAGATCGTTGAGATCAGATGTAGAGAATGTGCTGAAGCTGATACGAGATGTACACACTCCAAATCAGCAACACTTAACAAGCCCCAGGGTATCTACGTTATGGACGATCCCGATGGCAATCGTGAAGCTGACCAGCATATGTTTATTGCTGATACAGGTAACGAGAGAGTAGTTCACCTTGACAGTAAGGGTTATTGGGTTGAAGATTTCTTAAAGCCTAATGATGAGTCAATTGCTGATTACCCGTTTGACGTTAAGAAGGTTTATATCAATAACAACGGTATTATGTACCTTCTTCTTTCAACAGACTTCCAGGGTTTCATGACTTTGAACTCCAAGGGTGAATACATTACTAACACAGGTATGACATGGACAACAACCAGCTTGGCAGCCTTGTTTAAGAACTGGTTCACCAAAGATAATGAGTTGTTGGAAAGAGCAACACTTGTTGCGCCTCCGTACAGTAACTTCATGATAGATGACAGCGGTTGGATATATGCTACTATCATTTCTACTGAAGAAAATCAGATAGCTAAGCTCAATACATCCGGTACAAACATCTATCCTCCGAATGTTTACGGTAGAAACTTCTATGAAATCACAGATATGACGACTTTTGATGGTACTTACTATATTTCAAACTTCGTTGATATCACAGTAGATGATCAGGGTATCATCTATGCACTTGACAATATGTTGGGTAACGTATTCCTTTACGATCAGGAAGGCAACAACCTTGCATACTTCGGTAGTAAGGGTACATACAGAGGTCGTTTCCAGAATCCTATTGCAATAGGTCTTTTGTCCGACACTTCTGTTGTTGTTCTTGATGATAAGACAGGTTACGTAACAACGTTTGCTCCTACAGATTTCTGTACTCTCGTTAAGGAAGGCTCATATCTCTATTTTGAAGCCGAATACGAGAAGGCAAGAGCTGTATGGACTAAGCTTCTTGAACTTGACGGCAACTACGTGTACGCTCATAAGGCGCTTGGTAAGGCATATTTCAAAGAAAAGAATTATGACATGGCAATGTATGAGTATAAGCTCGCAAGAAACACAGAAGGTTACTCTTTGGCTTTTGAAAAGAAAAAGGGTGAAATTACTGACGATTACTTCTTCCTTATCGTTTTGATCATAATAGTTGTTATCGTTGGTGTTGTTATTGGTTACAGAGCTGTTAAGAAGTACATTGACAAGTTGCACGTTAAGATTACTACATGGGGAGGAGACGAAGAATGAATCCGGTACAAATCACTTTAATGACAATCTTTCATCCTATGGATGGATTTAATCAGATAAAAGCTAACCGTGAGAACTTCTCATACATTCCCACTATTGCAATCTTTATTCTCTGCTTGGTGGCAAGAGTGCTTTCGCTCTACCTTACAAGCTACTCCGTTTCAACTGTTGATCCTGCAAGAATCAACGTAATTACAGAGTGTATAATGATTGCGGTTCCGGCAGTTGCATGGTGTGTGCTTCACTACGCGATCACAACTATCAGTAGTGGTGAGTGTAAGCTCCGCGAAGTATTTGCAGGTCTTGCATATGCATTCGTGCCCTATATGCTTTGCGCATTGCCGATAGCGTTGTTTTCACACTTGTATTCTGCATCTTCTGCAGCTACTATCTATACGTTGGAAGGTATCGTTCTTGCTTACTGTGTATTCCAGGTAATACTCAGCATCAAAACAATGAACGACTTTACAATGAAGAAGACTTTCGGTATGATCGTGCTCACAATAGTAGCGATTGCTTTGTGTGCTGTATTGGTTATGCTTCTCTACGGCCTTACAGGTCAGTTGATCAGAACTATCTATCAGTTCTTCAGAGAATTCATAATGATATACATCAGTTGATGGGGGAGAAACTGTGAAAAAATTTATATCAATTTTTTTGTGCATGATAGTTGCGTTCTCTCTCAGCGCACATGTTGGAATGATCGAGGCTGAAGCACGTACATTATATCCGGATGCTCCGTATCTGCTTTCTGAGGTTGACGAAAACTATTACGGTTTTACGCTCGTTAATCAGATCGATACTTTGGCTATGTATATAATGGAAGATACTGTTAGCCTTGCCATTCTTAACAAAGTTTCCGGCGCTATCTGGTCATCTGTTATTCCCGACCACGAGCTTGAAATTGACGGCTATAATGACCGTGAACCTCCTAAGTCCGGTCAGTATTGGGAAAACATCATGACGGAAAATGGTGTTGTACGTAAGTATTACGATGCAACATTGGATAGATTTAAGTCTTTGGTGCAGATAAACTATATCTTTATTGATATGCCTTCTCTTTTGGAGAACCAGTGGTTCTCACACAGAGAGCTTACGTATCTCATTACTCAAAATGAGCACGCAGCAAACGCAAGCGGTTTCCACAGCATCGATTACGGTAGCGTACCTAACGGTGTCAGAATAATCTTTGACCATGGCGAGTATAACGGTCAGTTTATTATCGACTTTACGCTCAATGATGAGGATGAAACTTTCTCATATTACGTTGAGAACAGAGATGATGACAAGTATGGTGACTACAGTGATGGTGTAAAAGAAATGTACTACTGGATGCATGGAGGTAAGGTTCAGTCCAGCTTTGCGGTTATGCCTTGCTTTGGTGCCGCTACTGACAGAGATGAGGGTTACGTTTTCTATCCCGATGGCTCCGGCGCTATAGCTGAGTTCAATAAGGAACATACATCAACGGAATCTCCCGTTAAGATGATGGTTTACTCTCCTTCTAC
>SVGF01000037.1 GCA_015056475.1 Clostridiales bacterium | reverse complement strand
CTCTTTAACGAGGCTTTCCCCGCAACAGGGCTTGTGATCACAAAGCTTGACGGTACTGCAAAGGGCGGAATTCTGTTCACAATTTGCAATGAGCTCAAGATTCCCGTTAAGTATATCGGCGTTGGCGAGGGCATTGACGACCTTCAGCCGTTTAATGCAAAGGCGTTTGTGGATGCATTGTTTGAAGAAATGTAAAAAAACTGTGAACAATAATAAAAACATCAGTATAGTCAATATAAAACCTATTGACAATTTTGGGTTTTTCTAGTATAATATTACGGTAAATTTGATTATCAAGATTACTACCTACGGAGGTGAACATAATGAAAAGAACTTACCAGCCTAAGAAAAGACAGAGAAGTATGGAGCATGGCTTCAGAAAGCGTATGAGCACAAAGAACGGCAGACTCGTTCTTAAGAGAAGAAGACAGAAGGGCAGAAAGAAGCTCACAGCATAATTGTTGCATCGGATTAGATGCTCATAGCTTCATAGGCAGCATTCACGCAATAGGTGTATATTGCCGCGTGTTTGTGCCGACATAATAGTGCGTTTGTGGGTCACACACGGATGTTGCGCTTGCGTGGCATTTGTATGTGACCATTGTCCTATTAAGAGTGTTTTATTTTATACTCAAAAAGAGGTGTACTATGAGGACGTACTGTAAACTTAAGCGCAATAACGACTTTACAAGGCTCTATCGCTCGGGCAGGTCGCAAAAGGCAAAAAACGCAGTTATTCTTGTGAAAAACAATAGGCAGGGGGTTACCCGTGTCGGCTTTTCCGTATCCAAGAAAATAGGGAACGCGGTAAAGCGCAACCGTTGTCGCAGAAGATTGAGAGAAGCTGTTTATTCTTATAACGACAGAATAAAAAAGGGCTTCGACATAGTGTTTGTTGCTCGTCATCAGGATATTGAGCCGCCGTATTCCGAGATAGTAAGGGATATAGGCTATCTTTTGTCAAAGTCGGACGTATTGAACAAATGAATAAGTTAGCATTGGCGTTGATACGGTTTTACAGGAAACATATTTCTCCTTCAAAACCGCCGTGTTGCAAGTTTATTCCAACTTGTTCGGAGTATGCCATTCAGGCGTATACAAAGTATAATTTTTTTAAGGCTACCGTTCTTACGGTATGGAGGATACTTCGTTGCAACCCATTCTCTAAGGGTGGCTACGATCCTCTTAAATGATTTATTTGAGAAAGGCTATACGGTAATACCGTATTGTTTGTAATTATGTGGGACGCATTAGTAGGCTTTCTTGCCTCAATAATTGATATGTTTTTTAGGCTGACCGGAAATTTCGGTGTGGCTGTAATTTTGTTTACGATTCTCGTTAAGGGCATTTTGCTTCCTCTTGATATCAAGAGCAAAAAATCAACTGCTAAGATCCAGGAGATCCAGCCCCAGATCAATCTTATTAACGAGAAATATGCAAATGATCCTGAGAAAAAGAGTAAGAAAATGCAGGAGGTATATGCTGCAAATCACATCAATCCTCTCGGCGGATGCTTGCCAATGCTCTTGACGATGCCTGTTATCATCATTATCTTTGCAGCACTCAGAAGCATTGCGGCAGATCATATGTATCTCTATCTTGAAACTCTCATCATCGACAATAACGCAAGCATGAAGGAGATTATGGAGAGCATCGTTGTTGCAGTTGAAGGCTCAGCAGATCTCAAGATGTCATTCAGAGATATTCTTCCTCAGATATTTAACAATAGCGGTGAGCTTACTTCAGCTATCGAAAAGCTTCCCGAGGTCATCGGCGAGGAAAGCTGGGTTGCACTCCAGACAGCTATTAAGGGCGTAAGCTATGAGCAGGCGCAGGCAAGCGCTCAGGAAATGGGTTACAGCTTCCTTTGGATCAAGAACGTTTGGGCTCCCGATTCACCCTTAAAGTCCATCCTCGGCACGTCTTTTAAGCTTAAGGACCTTTTCGGCAGCAATGCAGGTCAGTATTGGGCACTTTGTAACGGCTTTTTTGTATTGCCCATAATTTCCACAGTCAGCCAGTACCTGCACACACATCTCATGGAAAAGAAAACAAAGAAGGCTCAGGCTGAGGCTACAGCAAAGATGAAAAAGAAGCCTTCCGAAAATGCACAGGATCCTCAGAATACTATGAAGGTGATGAACAAGATATTCCCCCTCATGTCTTTGTATTTCTGTGCTACTTATAACGGTGCATTTGCTATCTATTGGACCATTTCAAACTTCGTATCCATAGCGCAGATGTTCATCACAGATTACATTGTAAATAAGAAGAAATCCGTACAGGAATAATTGGAGGTCATTTATGACGTTGAATTCGGTAGAAACGACCGGCAAAACAATAGAAGAAGCAATTCTTGTTGCAGTTGCTCAGCTTGGCAAGTCCCGTGATAAGCTTGACATCGAAGTGCTTGTTGAGCCTGAAACTTCTCTTTTCGGTCTTATAAAAAAGAAGGAAGCAAAGATCAGAGCCACAGTTAAGCTTGATCTTGTTGAAAAGTCTAAGGAATACCTTGAAAAGCTTTTTGAGCTTATGGGTGTTGAAGCTCAGGCACAGGTTACTCTTGAGGATGACGTTCTTCACGCAGAGTTGGTTGGTAAAAAGATAGGTGTTCTCATTGGCAAGAGAGGCGAAACTCTCGATTCCGTGCGTTACTTGCTCAGCCTCTACATCGGCAAGTTCACAGATCAGAAGATAAAGGTTGTGCTTGATTCCGAGGGCTACCTTGCAAAGAGGGAGCAGGCATTGCAGAAGCTTGCAGTATCCATCGCACACAAAGTAAAGAAGACACGTCGCAGAGTAGTGCTTGAGCCCATGAATTCATACGAAAGACGTATCATTCACTCTGCATTGCAGGACGATCCCTACGTTAAGACCGTGAGCGAAGGCGAGGAGCCTTTCAGAAAGGTCATCGTAGTTCTCAAGTAATATGGCAACTACAATTGCAGCACTTTCCACAGCACCGCAAACTGCCGGAATTCACGTAATAAGAATCAGCGGTGACGATTCAGTTAAAATACTGAAAAAGGTTTTTCGTCCGGCAGGTAATGTTGAATATTTTGAGCATGCGCGTATGTATTACGGGCATGTTATGGATAACGGTGTAGCCTTGGACGAGGGATACGCCGTATCTTTCTATAGTCCCAAATCTTACACGGGTGAGGATGTTGTTGAGATCCAATGCCATGGCTCAAGTGTTATGTCGGCAAGGATATTAAAGCTCCTGCTTGAAAACGGAGCTCAGCCTGCCGAGCCGGGTGAATTTACAAAGAGAGCCTTTTTGAACGGCAAAATGGACCTGATACAAGCCGAATCCGTAATGGATCTTTTGAGCGCAACGGGCGCAGCTGCATCAAAGAATGCATTTGAACAGCTTTCGGGCACTCTTTCTGCAAGTATAAACAAGCTCAAGGAGCATTATATTTTTGTTCTTGCCAATATTGACGTTGATATTGACTTCCCCGAAGCGGACGTTGAGGTCGTTGACAGGGATATGCTCACGTTAAGGCTTGCCGAAGCAAGGCAGATAACGCTTGACATGCTTTCATCGGTTGACGAGGGCAGAGTTATCAAGGAGGGTATAAAGGTTGCCATTTGCGGCCTTCCCAATGCGGGTAAATCATCCTTGCTGAATACTCTGATAGGCTCAGATAGAGCAATAGTTACCGAAATTCCGGGTACAACGAGGGATATAATTGAGGAATCCATAATCGTAAACGGAGTAAGAGTGCGCCTTTTTGATACCGCAGGTATAAGAGATACCGAGGATAAGGTTGAAACTATAGGTATAGACAGAACAAGAAAGCTCATAAAGGATTCCGACGTTGCGCTTGTTATGCTTGACGGCACGATGGATTCTCTTGGTGATGACAATAAGCTCCTTCTGGACGTAACGTCCGGTCAAAAGCGAATAATTGCAGTAAACAAATCAGATATTGCAAAGGAATTGCCAATTCTTGACCAAATAAAGGACATTAACGGCGATATTCATGTTATTTCTGCTCAAACGGGCGAGGGAATAGCTCAGCTAAAAGATAAAATATACGATCTTGCAATGTCGTCCCACGGTGCGGAGGCTGTATGCCTTACAAACGCAAGACAGATAGATTGCTTAAGGCGAAGCCTTACAGCGCTTGACAATGCTCTTTCGGATATGCTTATTGCTCCGCTTGATATTGCAGGCATAAGCATAAGAGAAGCCTACGAATGCATACTTGAGCTCGTGGGCGAAGCTATCGACGATTCTGTTATCGATGAGATATTTATGTCATTCTGTTTAGGAAAATAAATACGGAGAGATCAAATGGCTACCATAAAGGTTGAAGATTACGATATTATAGTTATTGGCGGCGGTCACGCGGGCTGTGAAGCAGCACTTGCGGGCGCAAGGCTGGGCTTTAAGACTGCCTTATTTGTTATAAATCTCGATACCATAGCGTTTTTGGCTTGTAATCCTTCAATAGGTGGCACGTCAAAGGGGCATCTTGTTAGAGAAATAGACGCTTTGGGTGGCGAAATGGCTCAAAATGCCGATAAAACGACCATCCAGAGCAGAATGCTCAACAAATCCAAGGGCCCCGCAGTTCATTCTTTGAGAATACAGGCTGACAAGCAGCGTTATCACAACGAGATGAAGAAGGTTCTTGAGTTAACACCAAATCTTGACGTTATTCAGTCCGAGGTCACGCGTATTCTTGAGAATAATTGCAGAGTATGCGGTATCGAAACTGCTATGGGCGAAAGCTACGGTGCAAGGGCGGTCGTTCTTGCAACGGGCGTTTATATGAAGTCCCATATAATTATAGGCGAATACAGAGCTCAGACAGGCCCTAACGGCTTTCAGCGCGCAAACGGTATATCCGATTCGTTAAGAGAGCTTGGCTTTGATCTCAGACGATTCAAAACGGGCACTCCCGCAAGAGTAAGTAAGAGGTCCGTTGATTTTTCCAAGCTTGAAGCGCAGTATGGAGATGAAAAGATCGTTCCGTTCTCATTTTCAAACGATAGGCTTGATATAGCTCAGGATCCGTGTTGGATGGGCTACACCAACACTACTACTCACGATATAATCAGAGCGAATATTCACCGCTCGCCTTTATACAGCGGTATGATCGACGGTATAGGCCCGAGATATTGTCCCTCCATTGAGGACAAGGTTATGCGCTTCCCCGAAAGAAATGCACATCAGTTCTTCCTTGAGCCCGAGGGTAGATATACCGATGAAATGTACGTTCAAGGTATATCGTCAAGCCTTCCGGTTGACGTCCAGAGGGACCTGTATCACAGCATCAAGGGCTTTGAAAATATAAAGATAATGCGCTATGCATATGCGATCGAATACGATTGCCTTGATCCTCAGGATATGAAGCTTTCTCTTGAAACAAAGTCCGTTGCAGGCCTTTTTACTGCAGGTCAGATAAACGGCAGCTCCGGTTATGAGGAAGCGGCGGCGCAGGGTATTATGGCGGGAATCAACGCTGCTCAGTACATAAAGCAGGACGAGCCGCTAATAATAAAGAGGGACGAGGGTTATATAGGTGTACTCATTGACGATCTTGTAACAAAGGGTACAAATGAGCCCTACAGAATGATGACGTCCCGTGCAGAGTACAGACTCCTGTTAAGACAGGATAATGCAGATGAAAGACTTACCGAATACGGCAGAAGGGTAGGCCTTGTGAGTGATGCAAGGTACGATGCTTTTATGTATAAGAAGGATTCTATCGAAGCGGAAAAGATTCGCCTTGAAGCAACCTCACTCAATCCAACCGACGCATTGAACGCAAAGCTCGTTGCTATGGGCACAACCCCCGCTAAAAAGTCAGTAACACTTGCGGAGCTTATAAGACGTCCTGAGCTTTGTTACAGCAAGGTCGTTCAGCTTGATCCGCCCGAAGTACCTCTTTCGGAGCAGACTCAGGAAACTGTTGAGATAGATATAAAGTATTCCGGTTATATAGATAAGCAGAATAAGCAGGCAGGCAAAATGAAAACTCTTGAGGAGAGATTGCTCCCCGAAAACATTGATTATTCTGCAATTTCGGGTCTTTGCCTTGAAGCAAGACAAAAGCTTTCACAGATAAAGCCTGCAACACTTGGTCAAGCCATGAGAATATCCGGTGTTTCGCCTGCGGATATATCCGTTCTTTTGATATATCTCAAGCAAAAGGGCTTATAAAACTAAAGGAGCGCTACATATGGAGCAAAACAATAAAGAATTATTGCTTTCGGGATTAATAAAGCTTGAAGTGCCAAATGCAGAGCAAAAGGCTGATATCCTTGCTATGTATTGCGACAGAGTGCTTGAAGCAAACGGCAGATTCAATCTTTTGGGTAACGTTACCGAGTATGATATGGTCGTAAAGCATATTCTTGATTCGGTAAGCGGTCATAAGCTTGTTGGCACGGGTAAGAAGGTGCTTGATATCGGCACGGGCGCAGGTTTTCCGGGCTTTCCTTTGGCTGTGTGCTTGCCCCAATCACAGTTTACTCTTGCAGATGCAACTGAAAAGAAGATAGATTTTATAAGGCAAACAGCTCAGGCACTTGGCGTAAACAATATTACTGCAGTAAGCGGCAGAGCAGAGGAGATGGCTCACGGCAAAATGCGCGAAAGCTTTGATGTGTGCGTTTCAAGAGCTGTTGCGGCTCTCAATAAGCTCAGCGAGTATTGCTTGCCGTTTATCAAGTGTGGCGGAAGATTGGTTGCATATAAAGGACCTTTAGTTTACGATGAGGTTGCCGAGGCAGAAAAGGCATTCTCAATGCTCGGCGGAAAGCTTCAGGGTATCCACGCTGTTAGCGTGCCATATCTTGAGGGCGACAGATTTGCGGCGGTGATAGATAAGCTCAAGCCCACAAATCCCATTTATCCGCGTAAAAATTCAAATATAATAAAACGCCCGCTTTAATTGGGGCAAAAATTTAAGGAGATAAATTATGATCAACGAAAAAGGTAGTATTCAGATCGACCAGGTCAATATGTTCCCGGTGATCAAAAAGTGGCTTTATGCAGATAAGGATATTTTTATCCGTGAAGTAATTTCAAACGGCATGGACGCCATCACAAAGCTCATTAACATTTCAAACGGCACTCAGTTTACACTTCCCGAAAATACAAGCTGGAAGGTTGAAGTAAAGGTTGATGCTGAAAATAAGACA
Source organism: Clostridiales bacterium (assembly GCA_015056475.1). Taxonomy (GTDB): domain Bacteria; phylum Bacillota; class Clostridia; order HGM11327; family HGM11327; genus SIG351. The sequence continues at coordinate 10,408 of SVGF01000037.1, read as the reverse complement.
CTTACTTTTACAGATAACGGTATTGGTATGACCGAATCCGAGGTAAAAAAGTACATCAACCAGGTTGCATTCTCGGGCGCAAAGGAATTTGCAGAAAAATATAAGGAGTACGTTGACAAGAATGCCGCAGATGACATTATCGGTCACTTTGGTCTTGGCTTCTACTCAACCTTTATGGTTTCATCCAAGGTTGAGATCGATACCCTCTCATTCATGGAGGGTGCCGAGGCTGTAAAATGGGTTTCCGAAAGCGGTATGGACTACGAAATGTATGAGTCCGATAAAACCGAGCGCGGCACGACCATCACACTCCACATTGCCGAGGACAGCGAAGAATTCCTGAGCGTATACAAGGTAAGAGAGATAGTAAGAAAGTATTGTTACTTCCTCCCGCACGAAATATACGTTGTTGATGCTAACGAAAAGCACGAGTGCAAGTGTCATGAGCACGGCGAGGAGTGCACCTGCAACCACGAGCACGGCGAAGAATGCACTTGCAACCATGAGCATGGCGAAGAATGCACTTGCCACAAGGCAGAGCCCGTAAACGATACAAAGCCCCTTTGGACAAAGGCTCCCTCAGAATGCACAGCTGATGAGTATAAGGAGTTTTATAAGAGAGTATTCAACGATTACAACGAGCCTCTTTTCTGGATCCATTTGAACGTTGACTACCCCTTCAGACTTAAGGGTATATTGTATTTCCCGCAGGTTCCCGACAAATTCCAGCCTTTTGAGGGTATGGTAAAGCTCTACAGCAACCAGGTGTTCATTGCGGATAACGTAAAGGAAGTCATCCCCGAATTCCTCATGCTTCTTAAGGGCTGCCTTGACTGTCAGGATCTTCCCTTGAACGTATCCCGTAGCTTCTTGCAGAATGACGGTTACGTATCCAAGATATCAAAGCATATCACAAAGAAGATAGCCGAAAAGCTCAAATCTCTTTTCAATAACAACAGGGACGATTACAATAAATATTGGGATGATATAAACCTTTTCATTAAGTACGGATGCCTCACAGATGAGAAATTCTACGACATGATGAAGGATTACCTCGTGTTCAAGACTATCAACGACGAATACAAAGTCATGGCTGACCTTATCGACGAAAACGAAGAAAAGAACAAGATCTTCTACGTTACCGACAAAAATCAGCAAGCTCAGCTCATTACTATGTTCAAGGAAAGTGAGCAGGAGGCTGTTTACCTTGATACTCTTATTGATCGCAACTTCATCAATTTCCTTGAAAACAAGAACGAAAAGCTTTCTTTCATCAGAATTGACAGCGATATTGCCGCAACGTTAAAGTCCGACGGCGTTATCGATACGGTTTTGGGAGAAAAAGCAACGGAACTTTTCAAGTCCACACTCAACAGAGAAGATGTTGAAGTAACAGCCGAAGCAATGAAAAACGGCAATACTCCCGCAGTTCTTTTCTTGAGTGAGGAATCGCGCAGAATAAGAGAGCTTTACGAGCATTACAAAATGGGCGGAATGGAGGGCGAGCTTGATATTGACGCAATGTTCCCCAATAAGTACAAGCTTGTGCTCAATTCAAATAACGATCTTATTGCACGTATCACAGAAAAGCAGGATGATAAGGAAACTGCCGAGCTGCTCATCAAGCAGGTGTTTGACATGGCGCTTATGAATTTGCGTCCTCTCACACCGGAGGAAACACAGGAATTCTCAAGACGCTCCATTGAGATCATGACAAAGATACTTTGATCTGTAATCGCCGTAACTTTTTTGAGCTGCGGCGATTATTTTATAAAATATATTATAAATTTATGTTTTGGTAGTTGACATAATTTGGTTTTAATGGTAGAATAATATAGTAATATGTATTATGCGGTATTATGCCATAATGTTGATGTCATAAGCTGCCGGGTCGAGGAAATAATGAGTAACAGTAAAAATGAAATTGAGCAAACCAACGATGAGTCTTTGCGCGGCGAATTGCAAAAGAGATTATATAATCAGTTTGTAGCGGGCAAAGAAAAGTTTTACGTTGAAAAAATAGAATCCGTTCCGTCAAAACCGTTCTATGAATTTATAAAGCGATTGATAGATATAGTCGTATCGTTGATCGTTTTGTCAATAGCTTTTGTGCCAATGGTGGTAATTGCCATCATAATAAGATGTGATTCTGTTGGTTCTCCTATTTTTGTTCAGGAGCGTTTGGGTTACAATCAAAAGCCGTTCAAAATTTATAAATTCAGATCTATGCGCATAGATGCGGAAAAGGACGGCGCGCGATGGGCAACTGAATCCGATGACAGGGTAACAAAGGTCGGAAGAATTTTGCGTAAAACAAGAATGGACGAGCTTCCTCAGTTTGTAAATATTTTGTTGGGGCAGATGACTTTTGTCGGACCTCGTCCCGAAAGAGCAGAATTCTATGACGTTTTTGATCTTTATATTGACGGCTTCAGACAGCGTATGCTCGTTAAGCCGGGTTTAACAGGTCATGCTCAGGTAAACGGTGGATATAACCTTCTTCCGGAGCAGAAGATAATCTACGATATTGAATACATCAAAAACAGATCGTTAGCAATGGACTTCAAGTGTGTGTTTAATACCGTGAGGGTTATTATTAAGGGTGATGGTGCAAGATAACAAATTTATGCGGAATTAAGGCGGTTTATCAATTAAACCGTCTTTTTATTTTTATTGTTAAAAATAATATTGACAAAATAAAAAATATATGATATAATATGATATGATGAGTAAGTTTGGTAAAAATACTCGGCATTGAAGCCGAAAGATAACTAAGGAGAAAAGTTATGGATTTATTTGACGTATTGGCGTTGATTGGCGGCTTGTGCTTGTTCCTCTACGGAATGAACACCATGGGCGAATCTTTGGAGCGCCGTGCAGGTAGTGGTTTGCGATCACTTTTGGGCAAACTCACAACAACCAAGATTGCAGGCTTTTTGACAGGTCTTGGTATTACAGCTATTATTCAAAGCTCGTCTGCCACAACAGTTATGGTGGTGGGCTTTGTAAACTCAGGTCTTATGACTTTGAGCCAAGCGATAAACGTTATTGTCGGTGCAAACATCGGTACAACGGTTACAGCTTGGGTATTGTCACTCGGTGGAATTGAAAGCAGTAACGTTATCGTTCAGCTTTTCAAACCCACTTCATTTACTCCCTTGCTTGCGCTTATCGGTATAGTAATGCAGATGACAGCAAAGGATCACAAGCGTAAGGATACCGGCGCAATACTTTTGGGCTTTGCTACGCTTATGTTTGGTATGGACGCAATGTCCGATGCAGTGGCAGGACTCAAAAACGAAGATTGGTTCAAAAACCTCTTTATAATGTTCCAGAATCCAATTCTCGGTGTACTTGCGGGTGCAATACTTACGGGTATTATCCAGTCAAGCTCTGCGTCCGTTGGTATTTTGCAGGCGTTTACAGTTACGGGACAAGTCAGCTTCGGTGCGGCTATCCCGATCATCATGGGTCAGAATATTGGTACTTGCATAACTGCGCTCTTGTCTTCAATGGGTGCAAACAAGAATGCCAAGCGCGCAGCTTTCGTTCACTTGTTCTTTAACGTTATAGGTACGGTGGTGTGGTTGTCCATATTCTGCATAATTAAGGCTATATTCCCGTTGGATATTCTTAACGATCCTGCATCGCACATGAGTATTGCGGTGCTCCATTCAGCATTCAATATCCTTTGTACGGTATTGCTTCTTCCTATGTCACAGCTTTTGGAAAAGCTTGTTATCAAGCTTATTCCCGACTCAAAAAAGGAAGAGGATTTTGTGGAATTGGACGAGCGTCTTCTTGTCACACCTCCGCTTGCTATTGAACGTTGCCACGACGTAACTGTTGATATGGCTCATTGTGCAGTTGATGGCTTAAAGGGCGGCTTGGCTGTCGTTGATGAATTTAACGAAGATCTTGCAATAAAGATAAAGGATTACGAAACAAAGACCGACCGCTACGAAGATATCCTCGGCACTTACCTTGTAAAGCTCAGCTCATACAATATGAGCGACCGCGACAGTGCAGAGGCTGCAAAGCTCCTCAAGCTGATAGGTGATTTTGAAAGAATTTCCGACCACGGTGAAAACCTGATGCACTCCGCACGCGAAATGAAGGAAAAGGAGATAGTATTTACTCCCGCAGCAAAAAAAGAACTTTCCATCCTTTGCTCAGCTGTAAACGAGATACTTGATCTTGCTTTGCAGGCATTCTTGACTGACGACGTTAACGTTGCGTCCAAGGTTGAGCCTCTTGAGCAGGTTATAGAAGCAACCAAGCTCAAGCTCAGAGCTAATCACATTGCAAGACTTCAAAGAGGCGAATGCACAATAGAAGCAGGCTTTGTTTGGTCCGATATTCTTGCAGATCTCGAAAGAACGTCCGACCATTGCTCCAACATAGCGGGATATATTATTGACATGGCTCACAACAGTATGAATATTCACGAAACGTTGCGACTCACAAGAACAAGCGATCCCGAATTCTTGCAGATGCGCGGTGATTATGAGCTTAAGTACAGAATTTGATTTTTTGACCGTCGGTATCCCCGACGGTTTTTTATTTCAACTAAATTTATTAAACCCGTTGCAAAAAAACGTAATTTGGTGTATAATATAATGTAACCGATATTTCGGGAATAATTGAATATTAACCAATAAAAGGATAATTCCTTTGAAAGGCATGCTATGAGAAACTTAAAAATTCGTTTTCTTAGATTTAAAAAGAACAACAGAAGATCAAAAAAGGTAAAGAAGGATAAAAAACACGACACCTCGTATTTGGTGTGGAGTGCCGTATTCAATCTGATACTCGCAATTGCCGTAATACTCGGCTTGTTTATTGCAGAGCCGATTCGTCAGTTTGATTTTGAGCCGGGCAAAATTGCAGAGGAAACAATAACAGCAACTCGTGATATAGTTGATGAATATACCACGCAGATCCTTAAGGATGAGGCTATAAACAGCGTGCTTGACATTTATGCCAAGGACAACAAAAAAACGGATGAAATATACATCAACGTAACGTCGGGCATTGGCCATATCAGCACGGTGTATGACAGCGTTCTTGAACAGCTTGACAAATGGAAGCAGGGCAAGATAGATTCATTGATCCACCCCGGTACTCCCGATCCTGAATGGGCTGAGGATTCTCCCGAGCGCATTGAATACGATAACGCTCTCAAGCAGTACGAAAATGACGAAAAGTATTATTCTGAGCTTGAGCTTAACGATCTGTTGGCTGACGATAATTTGTACGATCAGGCATTCCCAAATTCGTTCTGGAATCAGCTTATAAGCAGTATTGAATTTTATTATTTGCCCGAGGAACTGCATCTTATTGCACGCACAAGCGTAACGGACATCGGTTTTCTTGAAAATGACGTTGCAAGTATAATATTTGCAAAGGTCGAGGCAGGTATAAAGCAGTCCGAGCTCAATAGCGTGGTATCCGACATAAAAGAAAGAATATCAAGCTATGGCTATAAATCAAACAGCAACGTAATGCGCTTGGTGGACGTTATAGTGTCCCACGTTACTTACAACGTTTTTCTTGACGTTGAGGCAACCGAAGCTGCAAGGAATCTCGCGGCTGAATCAGTAGAGCCCGTTTTTTATAAGAGAGGACAAATAATAATTACGGCGGGTCAGCCGATCACTGAGGCTCAGTATAAGCTTATTGATCAGCTTGGTCTTCTTGTTTCCGGAGCAAACGACTATTCGGGCTACATTGCTATGAGCATAGCAATACTTTTGATGTGCGGAATGCTCTTTGCGATATTTGTGGTTTACAGAAGATCCACCATAACCAACGTAAAATTCAGCATTCTGATCACAGTTTTGTGTATAATATCCATGGGTCTTTATATAGTGTTCAAGCCCTTGAATCAATACGTGTGCACACCCTTGATCGCAGTAATGCTCACGGCAATGCTCATCAACGGTAAGACTGCCATTATGATAGGAATTCCGCTTTCTGTGTTTTCGGGCATGTATTCCGGCGGCGATTTCTCTGTAATATTTGCATTCCTTGTTGCAAGCATACTTTGCTCGTGCTTGATGAGCAAGGCAACAGCAAGCCGTTCAATGGTTTTGGTGGTGGGCTTGCTTTCATCCGTAGCGCAGATCGTTGCGGTAATGAGCATGGAATATTACACCACAGCAAAGCTTGCAATGCTCGGTGCAAATGCATTCTGGATATTGATGGGCGGCTTGGTTTCGGGTATACTTGCGGTAGGCTTGCTTACTTTGTTTGAAGTTCCGTTCAACGTTATTACTCCCATAAGATTGCTTGAGCTTTCAAGCCAGAGTCAGCCTTTGCTCAGAAGACTTCAGCTTGAGGCTTCTGGCACGTATCATCACAGCATAATAGTTGGTAACCTTGCAGAAACAGCTGCTACAGAGATAGGTGCAAACGGATTGCTTGCAAGAGTTGGCTCGTATTATCACGACATCGGCAAACTTGCACGTCCACAGATGTTCAAGGAGAATCAGCCCGACGGTTATAATCCCCACGATTCACTTCCTCCGGAGGAGAGTGCAAAGATAATAATTGATCACGTTACAAACGGATTAAAGCTTGCAACTGAATACCGTGTTCCAACAAAGCTCAGGGAGTTTATCGGAGAGCATCACGGCAATGCAATCGCATATTATTTTTACGTTGAGGCTTGCAACAGATACGGCAAGGAAAACGTGAATATTGACGATTACAGATACGGTGGCACAATGCCTACATCAAAGGAAACTGCTATCGTTATGCTTGCGGATACTGTTGAAGCCGCCGTAAGATCAATGAAGACCCATAGCTATGAGGATATTCAGCAAATGGTGGATAAGCTCGTTAAGGATAAGATCGATGCAGGCATGCTTAATAATTGCCCCTTGACGTTTGCTGAGGTTATAACCATAAAGAAATCGTTTATGATGGTGCTTTCGGGCACGTATCATTCCAGAGTGGAATATCCCAAATTAAAGGAGGCAGAAAATGAATAATAAGCAGACTATAAAGATAGATTTTTACGAGGAAGTGGAGGAGGACGTAGTAACGCCGTCGCTAAGAGCCTACATCAAAAGAGCTTTTAACGAAGCCGTAAAGATTTTTATACCTGACAGCATTGCACAGGTATCCGTAAGCTTTGTTGATGAGGAGTCCATCCGCCAATACAATAACGACAACAGAGGTATCAACAGCGTTACTGACGTGCTTTCATTCCCGCTTGTGGATTTTACAAACGGCGTTATAAATGAGGATGCGCTTACGGACGGCGAGTTTGACGATGACGGCTACCTTATGCTTGGCGACGTGGTTATTTGCCTTGAGGTCGCAAAAAGGCAGGCGGAGGAATACGGCCACAGCAATGAGAGAGAGATTGTGTACCTTTTCACTCACAGCATAATGCATTTGATGGGCTTTGACCACATGAATGATGAGGATAAGGCTCTTATGCGCATGGCTGAAGAAAAAATTATGAACAGGATAGGTCTTTCAAGGGATGAATAATTTTAAGACGGGCTTTGCTGCAGTTGTGGGCAAGCCAAACGTTGGCAAATCCACAATAATAAACGCATTGCTTAAGGAAAAGATAAGTATAGTATCTCCAAAGCCTCAGACAACTCGCAACAGCATCAAATGTATATTGATGGGTGACGATTACCAGATAATCCTTGTGGATACTCCCGGAATACACCGTCCCAAAAACGCTCTCGGTGAGTATATGATGAAAACCTGCAGAGAGTCCATGGAGGAGGTTGACTGCATTATCTTTGTGGTTGACCTTGGCACGGGCATTCAGCCGCAGGACGAAGCTATAATCGAAACGCTTTCGGGTATCAAAACACCCATAATCCTCGTCGGAAACAAAAAGGACAAGGCTACAAACGTAAAGGCTAAGGAGATTGCAGACACAGTCAAGCAGTCACTCAACGTTAAGGCTTTCGTAGCGGTTTCCGCAAAGGAGGATAAAAATATGGATGCAATAATCCCCGAGGTGGTAAAATACATCCCCGAGGGTCCTATGCTTTACCCCGAGGATTATCTCACAGACCAACCCGAAAGATTCGTTGTATCCGAAATAATAAGAGAAAAAGCAATGCTCCTTTTATCCGATGAGATCCCATACGGCATAGGCGTTGAAATAGTCACAATGAAGGACAGAGAAGCAAAGCCGATAATCGACATCGAGGCAAACGTAATTTGCGAAAAGGAATCCCACAAGGGCATGGTTATAGGCAAGGGCGGCGAAATGCTCCGCAAGATAGGCACAAAGGCGAGGGAAGACGTTGAGGAATTGCTCGGATGCAAGGTAAACCTCAAGCTCTGGGTCAAGGTGCGTGACGATTGGCGCAATGATGACAGAACAATGCGCTATCTGGGCTACAAATAATGAATGCATCCCCAAAAACAGTAACCGGAATCGTTACACGCCTCAGTAACAAGGGCGATGCAGGTAAGCTGATCGAGGTTTTTTGTGAAGACGGTATAGTAAAGGTCTATGCCGCGGGCGCAAGAAGGCTTACGAGTAAATTTTTGCCGTTGACAACGCTTTTTTCTCTCGTGTCGCTTGAGTGCATACCAAACGGTGATATGATGCTTTTAAGGGACGGCAAACAGCTTGCCCGATACGACAATATCGAAAAGGACGCCGTAAAATTTGCGATAGCGGCTGACGTTATAAAAAACATTGGTATTGCCGTTGCAAATACTGCTGATGGCAATAAATTTGGTGCATTGCTCCACGTTTTTATAAAGCAGCTGAATGATCTTGGCGAATACGACGAGTGCAGAAACGAGATCCTCACGTTGACCGTTAAAACCTACGTTTACGTTTTGGCGTATTGCGGTATTGACGTGCTTGCGTGCGCAGGTCAGCAGGCGGGTAATTCCTCTCTGGTTGGAATGCTCAGCTGGCTTTCGGGCAAAAAGGTGTCAGAAGCAATGCTTGACGATACGGTTTTTGACGATGCAGAATGGGCTTATCGCACGCTTTCTGATATTTATAACGAGCAGCTTGACATACGACCGGACAAACAGATAATTTTATAAATTTTGCCTAAATATTCAAAAAACCACTTGCAAAAATCTGCATTTTGTGGTATAATATCATAGTTAATTAAGGTGGGTCAATATGGCCCGCTCCTTGGGAGCCGTTTTCGGCTCTCCGCAAAGTCCATAGGGAGGTGAAAATAATGAGAAAGTACGAAACAGTTTACATCCTTCGTCCTGATTTGGATGAAGCAACAGCAGAAGCTATCGTTGCAAAGGTGAACGACACTATCACAGCAAACGCAGGCACTGTTGAGCAGACTGACAAGTGGGGCCTCAAGAAGCTCGCTTACGCTATCAACGACTACCGTGAAGGTAGCTATGTAGTTGTTAACTTCACAGGTGACAACACAGCAGTTAAGGCACTTGATTACGTAGCTAAGGTATCTGATGCGATCCTCAGATGCATGACTATCAGAATCGACGAGTAATTTTACAGGAGTTTGATCATGAACAAAGTTGTATTAATTGGTAGACTCACAAAGGACCCCGAATTGCGTTATACTCCGGGCAGTAACATCGCAAACCTCACGTTTACTATTGCAGTAAACAGACCCTTTAAGAATGCAAACGGCTCTTATGATGCTGATTTCATTCCGGTTGTGGTTTGGAGAGGCTTGGCAGAAATGCTCGCTAAGCACCTCAAAAAGGGTGCAAGAGTTGCAGTGGACGGCAGAATTCAGACCCGTTCATATGACGGCAATGACGGTCAGAAGCGCTACGTAACAGAGGTTATCGCCGATAACGCTGAAGTTATCGACTGGAACGGACCTCAGGGTGGCGCAGGCTCAAATGCAGGATATCCCAGCGATATGAACGCTCCTCCTGCAGGCTTCACTTCAATAGATGATATTGATGACGAAGTTCCATTTTAATTTTTAAGAAAGGATGTAACTAATATGGTAGATAAGAAGCCCCATAACATAAAGAGAAGAAAGAAAGTTTGCGCTTTCTGTGCAGAAAAGTCTGAAGTTATTGACTACAAGGATGCTTACAAGCTCAAGAAGTATATCACAGAGCGTGGCAAGATCCTTCCCAGACGTATCACAGGCAACTGCGCTAAGCACCAGAGAGAGCTCACAACAGCTATCATGCGTGCTAGAAACATCGCATTGCTTCCTTACGAAGTAGAATAATAACAGAAATCCCCATCCAATGGATGGGGATTTTTTTTAATCGATAAGAAATATAATAAAAGCGGAGTCTTTAGGCTCCTTCTCATAAGGAATATTACAATTTGTAGGGACCGGCGTCCTCTGTCAAGAGCAAGATTGTAAACAATTGTGCAAGAGGATTGTATACACATTTTATGTTCAATCTTTACGCATTTGGAAGCCGAACGGAGCGTAGCGGAGAGAGGCTT
>SVGF01000036.1 GCA_015056475.1 Clostridiales bacterium | reverse complement strand
TATCGCAACCATTCAATAGGCTTTGTATTCCAGAATTACAATCTTATACCTCATCAGAGCGTGCTTTCAAACGTTGAGCTTGCTCTTACACTTTCGGGCGTGTCCAAGACAGAGAGAAGAAAAAGAGCAATAGCAGCTCTTGAAAGAGTGGGTCTGGGTGATCAGATAAACAAGCGTCCCAACCAGATGTCGGGTGGTCAGATGCAGAGAGTTGCAATTGCCCGTGCACTTGTAAATGATCCCGAAATTTTGCTTGCAGACGAGCCTACCGGTGCGCTTGATTCTGAAACAAGTGTTCAGATAATGGATATTCTTAAAGAGATAGCAAGGGACAGACTTGTTATTATGGTTACGCATAATCCTGAGCTTGCCGAAACGTATTCAACAAGAATAATCAGATTGCTTGACGGTAAGGTGATCTCTGACAGCGCTCCTTATGAGGAAGAAACTCAGCCCGAAGTCGTAGTACTTTCAAAGAAAGAAAAGAAAGCCAGAAAGAAGAAAGACAAAACGTCAATGTCGTTTGTGACTGCACTTTCGTTGAGTATCAACAATCTTCTGACAAAAAAGACAAGAACTTTGCTTACTTCATTTGCGGGCAGTATAGGTATTATAGGTATTGCGTTGATACTTTCTGTTTCGACAGGTGTGCAGAATTACATTGATTTTGTTCAGAGGGATACTCTTGCAAGCTATCCTATCACTATTGAAGGCGAATCCTTGAACTTTGCAGAAATGATGATGGGATTTATGGGAACACCGTCCGGCAGCGGAGAGAATAAGAATAACGATGAGGATAAGATCTACATCAATTCCGTGCTTTACGATATGGTCAACTCATTCAACAATGCGCAGACAAGCAAGAACAATCTTAAGGCATTCAGGGATCATATACTCAACAGCGAGGATTTTGAGAAATACAGCTCGCTTATCCAGTTTAAGTATGATTATCCCATGAATATTTATACCACCAATTCTGATGGTGACGTTGTAAAGTCCGATGCGATGGATCTAATGGAGGGCCTTTTTCAGTCGGCGGGAATGTCAACTTCATACATGTCGCAAATGGGTGGTATGGATCTGTGGGAGGAGCTTCTTGCAGGTGATGACGGTGAACTTATAAGCGACGTTGTAAAGGAACAGTATGAGCTCATTGATGGTAATTGGCCTACGTCCTACGACGAAGTAGTTATAATTGTTAATGAGAATAATGAGCTCAGCGATATAGTGCTTTATACTCTCGGACTTATTACAAAGGAAGAAATTCTTGAGATATACAGCGCGATGTCAAATTCACAGGAAGTTACGGTTGAATACGGTCCTTGGAATATAAGTGACCTTGTTTCGGATGAAGCTTTCTTTAAGCTTATATTGTCCTCTGAGTATTTTGAAAAGCAGCCCGATGGCAGTTATTCTGACCTTTCAAAGACGGATGCAGGGTTGACTATTTTGTATAACGACCCGAAAATTGGCATTCCTTTGAAAATAAGCGGTATCGTTAAGCCTTCGGAAGAGGCAAATTCCACAATGATGTCGGGTTCACTTGCGTATACAAGTGCGCTTACACAAAAGGTCCTTGAGCTCACGGCTGAAAGTGATATTATTGAATTACAGCTCAAGGATAAGCTTACTGATATAATTTCCGGATTGCCTTTTAAGCCTGCAAATCATGTTGATGAGAACCTTTCTGCAGAGCAGAAGGCTGATAAGCTTATTGAATACATTGATTCACTCTCGGATGCCGAAAAGATAAATGTTTACAAGACTATATTGTTAACTCCGTCATCTGCATACGTTGAAGGCTCAGTACAAAAAATGCTGGCTATGATGAGCCCCGAAATGCTAAACGAAACTATGCTCAATGCTATTCTTCAGCAGTATCCTACCATCACAAAGGAGCAGGCAGGTCAATACCTTGCATCCCTTGATGATGAAAGACGCGCTCAGCTTGTTAACGCGATTTTTGCTGCAATGGTAACGGATGGCTATAAAAAGCAGACAGAAGCTACTATTGGCAGTATGACTTTGGAGCAGATGATTGAAAAGTTCAACACTTCCGGATATTCCGATAAGGATCTTGAGGTTTTCTATGATGAATTTGTGCCGAGTGATTTCTCTGAGAGTAATTACGATGACGTTCTTAAAACTCTTGGTTACGTTACATTGGACGATCCGAGCCGTATAAGCATTTATTGCGATACGTTTGAGGATAAGGATAAGATATCCGAGCTCATAACGCAGTACAATAATATGCTCAAGACGGATAACGATACGGCGAATGACGAAGACGTTATTGAATATACGGATTACATTGCACTTTTGATGTCTTCCATCACTACGATCATAAATGCGATTTCGTACGTTCTGATTGCGTTTGTTGCGATATCTCTTGTAGTATCATCCATCATGATAGGTATCATCACTTACATCTCAGTGCTTGAGAGAACAAAGGAGATAGGTGTATTGCGTAGTATAGGTGCTTCAAAGAAGGACGTTTCGCGTGTGTTCAATGCAGAAACGCTTATTGTGGGCTTTACCGCAGGCGCAATGGGTATTATCATTACTCTGTTACTGACAATTCCGATAAATGCAATTTTACTTGCACTTACCGAGATCACAAACTTGAAGGCAACGTTGCCTTATGAGGGTGCAATAATTCTCGTGATCATAAGCATGGTGCTTACTCTTATTGCAGGTCTTATTCCGTCAAGATTAGCTGCAAAGAAGGATCCCGTTGTTGCCCTCAGATCGGAATAATAAACAATACGGTTGTGCGTTGAAGTGCAACCGTATTTTTGTATTGTATTTTTTTGAGTTTTATGGTATAATCATGGTATAATTAAAGAAAGGCATTAGGGAGCAATATATGGAACTTACAGCACAGGATTCAAAGAGAATTAAGGAAATAGAATTAGAAATATTTAAGGTATTTATAGATATTACTAAGAAGCTTGAAGTAAAATATTATATTATTGAAGGTTCTTTGTTAGGTGCGGTGCGTCATAAAGGCTTTATACCGTGGGATGATGATATTGATGTAGGATTACCTCGCAAGGATTACGAAAGATTTATATCAGAGGCTCAAAAATATCTTCCTGATTATTATTTTTTACAGACGTACGAAACGGATCCTGAATATCCTTTGAATTTTGCAAAAATCAGGGATTCAAGAACTACTTATATTGAAACTCTTATGAATAACAAACGGATGAATCATGGCGTATTCTTTGATATATTCCCTTTGGATTTTTATCCTGAGAATGAAAAAGAACAGAATGTACTTGATAAAAAAGTCACTATATATTCAAAGCGGATACGTGATACTTTGAATGTTCCTCAGCCGACGAGTTTTAAGAGTAAGGTGTTTTCGCTGATTGCACGATTGCTTGCAAAGGACACTCAAACTGCATGCAGAAAAAAAGATGACATATATACTTCACTTTCGTCGAGTGATCTTATGGGGAATATGTCAAGTGCGTACAAACGTAGGGCTGTTGTACCTCTCGATTGGTACGGTGAAGGTGTAGAGCTTGAATTTGAGGGCTTAAAGGTAAATGCTCCTGTTGAGTACGACAAATTCCTCACGCAGATTTACGGCGACTATATGCAATTTCCGCCACCGGAAAAGCGAAAGTCACACCACTTTACGGATGTAATTGATTTTGATAATCCGTACATCAAATATATAAAGTAATAATATAGCGGTAGCAAATCTATCAACAAGGAGGTTGAATGGATGACATTAGATTTCTTTTACTTGCGAAGCGTTTTCGTAAAGCGAATTGTTGCGGTTGCTACTGCTTCTTCAATTATTTTTGCTCTGTTTACAGCATGTGACAGTACCGAGCAAAGTCAAAATGATTATTTTATTTTTACTGAGGCGACTTCGCTGATCTATAGTAACGAAAACTCATCTATCTCAAACGAGAAGACTGCAAAGTATATCTCCACAGAGCTTAGTAAAATGTCGGGGAAGACATGCAATATTTTTGACGATTCTTTTCAAAAAAACGGTCCCGAAATATTGATAGGAGATACAAACAGGGCGGAGTCACAACGATCGTTTGAGCTTACTTATTACGATTATGCTTACAGTGTTATTTCAACCGATTGCGTTGTTATACAAGGTGGCAGCAGCTCAGCGATACGATCCGCGGCAAATAAATTTCTTGCGGACTGTTATGGTCACGATTCTGACAACAACGGTGCTGTAAAGCCGATACCCGTCGGAACTAAGTACGTTTACCGTCACGAGTATCAGCTTAAAAGCTTTTCAATAAACGGTGTTGATATAAAAGATTACGAGATCGTTTGTGAGGATAATAACCTTTCGATGAAAGCTGCTGTTGCACTTCAAACTGAAATTGAAAAGATTTGCTCGGTCAGCCTCAGGATTAAAACGATCGAACAGTATAAAGGATCGAATGCATTTTGCGTAGGCATGACGGACGTTGACGGCTCGTCATTAGCTGATTACGGTAAATCCACTTACGTTGTGGGGGCGCGCAGGGACGGGGCAAGCAATACTGTTTACGTTGATACAAGCGCAAATCTTGAAAGTATAATATCGATATTCTGTAAGGATTTTCTTTCGGATCTGCCCGAATCACGTGTTTTTGATCTGAAGATCGACAGCAACCCGAATTATTATTGCACAAATAAGAATCAATTCAACGGACTGACACTCACAAACGAGGAGTCAACAGAGATTGCTGACGGCGTTGAATACATATTAAAGAATTATACCGATAAAGACGGTAAAAGGGTCATTGTTTACGTAATGGTGCTTGATATGGATAAGGTGGACGTTATTAACGGTACGCCCGATAACGGTTATGTTTCGATCGACGTAAAGGCAAACGTTCAAGAGCTTATTGACTCGGCTGTTGATGCGGGCTATACGGTGTTTGGAGCAGTTAACGCGGATTTCTTTGATATTAATGCGACGTATTCGCCACGCGGGCTTTGCGTAAAAGATGGCAAAGTCATGAGCGGCACAAACGACAGACCGTGGTTTGGCATTACGGATCAGGGGGAGCTTGTGATAGGCGACCATGATGATTACAGATCAACTTATACAGGTAAGTTGCGTGATGCGGTTGGTGGCTCGCATATAATACTAAAAAACGGTATGTATAACGAGCTTGCATTTGGGGATGAATTCGGCTACACCCGTCACCCGAGGACTGCAATAGGTATAACAAAGGACGGCAACATAGTGCTTGCGGTGGTTGACGGCAGACAGCCTGAGCTTTCAAACGGGGCAACGCTGAGTGACCTTGCTGATATAATGCTTGAGCTTGGCGCGGTTGATGCCTTGAATCTTGACGGCGGTGGATCGTCGACTATGATCACACAAACACAAAACGGCTATAAGACTCAAAACAGCCCGTCGGATGGCGAGCTGAGAGAGGTGTTTAATGCTTTGGTGGTAACTAAAAAATAATTATAAGGGATGTGAAAATATGTTAAACATTAAAGAGGCTTATACAAAAGATGCATTGATAAAAACGTCGGTTTATGCATGTTGTCACGTGGTATTATTAGTATTATCGGAGATTTTTGCGCCTTTAGAGGACACTTACGATTCATACATATACGGATTGTGCTCGAAGATTATTATGGGCTTGTTGATAATGCCTGTGTTCTGTTCGTTGATAAGATGTATCTATAACAAAGATCTATTGGTTAAAGATGTGTTTTATTATTATACTCACGATTACACAAAGGTACTTAAACTGTATTTGATTTACGGTCTGCCATATGAAATAATATCTTTTCTGTCAGATAACGTAATGGATATAGCATCAAAGCTTACCGATAATAAATTTATCATGTTATTGATTGGGTTAGTTGCATTGGTTTTACTGCTTGTTTTTGGCATTATGCAGATGCTGGCTTGTATGAGATTGGTTTGCCAACCGAGTGATGATATTAGTAAAAGTCATTTATTCAAAAAAGCTATATCAATAGAAGTTAAATATGTATTGATATCGTTTGTTGTTATTTTAATATTGGGCTTGGTGACGTTCTTTTTGTCCGGAGATATAATTTCTGTTTTAGCTTTAGTTATTTGCACGCCGTGGTACATTAATAAGTATTATAAGCTGATAAACAGTGAACGTGCTTAAACTGAAAATTAAATCTGAATGCAATTTCCACTTGCATTTTTTTCAAAATAGGTGTATAATACACCTCGTGTCAATTTAATCAGAGGTTGTTTTTATGCAAATTTTCAGACCAAAGCTTTTAGATCTACGTAAGAATTATACAAAAAATCAGCTGTTGAACGATATTGTAGCAGGTATTATCGTTGCTATAATAGCATTGCCCCTTTCGATCGCGCTTGCAATAGCGTCGGGCGTTTCTCCCGAAAGGGGACTTTATACTGCCATAGTTGCAGGTTTGGTTATAGGTTTGCTTGGCGGCAGCAGAGTTAATATATCGGGCCCTACTGCGGCGTTTGCGGCGATAGTTGCAGGCATAGTTGCACAGCACGGTGTTGACGGCCTTGCAATAGCTACACTTATGGCGGGTGCGATACTCGTTATAATGGGCTTGTTAAGGCTTGGTTCTTTGATAAAGTACATACCCGAAACAATAACCGTAGGCTTTACGTCGGGCATTGCCGTTACAATAGTCATAGGGCAGATAAAGGACTTTTTGGGTCTTACGTTCGCTGAGGGTACTGTTGCGGTAGAGGCTATGGAAAAGCTTGAGGCAATAGCGCACTCCATCACAACGCTGAACCCTTGGGCACTTGTTACCGGTGTAGTTGCCCTTGCGATCCTCATAGTATGGCCCCAAATTAATAAAAAAATCCCCGGATCACTCGTTGCGGTATTGGTTTTGACGGTGGCGGTAAATCTTATTGGGCTTAAGGTAAACACTATCGGTGATCTGTATACAATAAGTGCATCGCTCCCGCCTTTTGCGATTCCAAATTTTGAGATCTCTAAGGTAGTTGAGCTCATCCCGAGCGCATTCACAATTGCAATTCTGGCAGCCATAGAGTCATTGCTGTCGTGCGTAGTGTCCGACAGGATGATAGATGATACACATAATTCCAACACAGAGCTTATTGCGCAGGGAACGGGCAATATCTGTTCAGCACTTTTCGGCGGGATCCCCGCAACGGGTGCGATTGCAAGAACTGCCGCAAACGTAAAAAACGGCGGACGTTCACCTGTTTCTGCTATAGTTCACGCGATAGTGCTTTTGTTGGTTCTTGTACTTCTCATGCCATATGCTGCGTGGATACCGATGCCCGTTATTGCGGCTGTGCTTTTTATGGTTGCATACAATATGAGTGAATGGCGCCATTTTGTGTCTATCTGCAAAAAAGCCCCAATTTACGAAACTCTCGTGCTCGTGCTGACGTTTGTGTTGACGGTTGTGTTTGACCTTGTGGTTGCAATAGCTGTTGGACTTGGTGTGCATTATGCGATAGTTATCATCAAAAAGCTTGTAATAAATAAGACGGCTTGATAATTAAAAATTAAAAATGCAGAGCTATCTCAATGCAATATCAGCATTGGCGTGATACTCTTAACGGAGTATCACGCCAGTTCTATTGCTACGCAGTGTTATTCGGCTTACGCTGAGTGATATTCGCTACGCGAGCTTGAGAGGCGAATATAATATCACTGCGACCATCGGGAGCAATATCACTGTTGCTTGCAACAATATCACGCTGACACGGTCAGCATATCACTTCCAATTTGATACGGTATTTGTGTCTACAAATGCAGTGCTTGTCAAGGCTTAATTAAAGACATAAAGAAGACATAAAGAAGACATAAAGTAAATGACAAAAGTAACGCAAAGGCACTTATGGCAAGTAATTCCATAAGTGCTTTTTGCTACCTTCCGGGCGGTACGTCACCCCTCGTGTCATCCTGAGCGGAGGAAGGCGCGTGCGCCGCCCGCAGTCGAACCCGTAGGGCGATGCGTAGCATCGGGATCTACGAGGGGAAAGGATGATATTCGCGCCCGAGATCCTGCTCGGCTTTGCCTCGCACTGCTCCGCAGTTCGACTTCGCCAACCGCATTGCGGTTTTGCTACACTCAGGATGACACGGGCGGATTTCGCTTTACAAGAAAATATGTCTTTATTTAAGGCAGTGCTTGTCAAGGCTTAATTAAAGACATAAAGAAGACATAAAGTAAATGACAAAAGTAACGCAAAGGCACTTATGGCAAGTAATTCCATAAGTGCTATTTGCTACCTTCCGGGCGGTACGTCACCCCTCGTGTCATCCTGAGCGGAGGAAGGCGCGTGCGCCGCCCGCAGTCGAACCCGTAGGGCGATGCGTAGCATCGGGATCTACGAGGGGAAAGGATGATATTCGCGCCCGAGATCCTGCTCGGCTTTGCCTCGCACTGCCCCGCAGTTCGACTTCGCCAACCGCAGGTTTTGCTACGCTCAGGATGACACGGGCGGATTTCGCTTCACAAGAAAATATGTCTTTATTTAAGGCAGTGCTTATCAAGAAAAGAGGGCAGAAAATGTAAAACACTCTCCGTCCTTTTCCTGTCAGTTCGAGTATACTGCTCTATGGAAGACACACTTTAGGGATAGCTCTTTTATTGTTTGATTCTTTTTGTCATCGCATGGGATTCATTGCTCAAAAAAATAATAAAAAACTTGAAATAATATGTTGAAATTTAGTCTCGTATGTGTTAAAATAAGCTTAACGCTAAAAGATACGGAGGACAATATGAGTACTTTAAATAAAGCGGCGGTTTACGTTTGCCAGAAGACGGGCTGTGATGAGAACACGGGTTTTACTTTTGATAAGCCGGTAAGATCCATTGAGCGTGCGCTTGAGGTGATAGACGATTACCGCAAAGACGGAAAAAAGCATCCCATGGAGATAGTTCTTATTGATGATTACTTCACAACAAAAACTATTGAGATCAATTCAAACAGCATGCTTAATGCTGTAACCATCACTTCGTTTGGAAACAAGAGAGCCAGAATTATAGGCGGAAGAAAGCTTGAAGGCTGGGTCAATGATCAATTCAATGGCGTTGGGTGCTTGAGCTGTGTTGCTGATTTTGTTGATGGTGAAGAATTTTTTACCGATCTTTACGTTAACTCAAACCGTGCCAAGACAACTCGCTATCCTGACGGCGACGGACTTTTGACTGCGCTTGACGTTGAAAACGGTAAGCAGACGGGTGATGAATGGTTTAATCTTGGACGTGGATCTAAGTGGTTCATTGCAAAGACTGAGGATCTTGAGCATATTGACAATATTGAGGATGCTATTATTTCGTATTATCATTATTGGATAGATGAGCATTCACCTGTTGAAAGCTACGACAGGCAGACCGGTAAGCTTGTGATGCAGTTAAAGAGCAGATTTTATCTTACGACCGATTATGAAAAGGTCGGAATGCCAAGCAACCTTTTTTATTACGTAGAGAATATTCCTTGTGCTTTTAAGAATAAGGGTGAATGGTATCTCGACAGGAATTCAAAAAAGGTTTACTACATTCCTTTGGATGGTGAAACTGCTGATAATATTGAGGTGATAGCACCTGCGGTGAGCAAGATCTTTGTTGTAAAGGGAACAAAGGATAAATACGTTGCAAACGTAAGATTTGTGGGTGTGGATCTTTGCTGCACAAAGGGAGATTATCGCTCTGTTCATTACAGAAAAAATGATAACGGCGAAAGAGTTGCAGTATATACAGCGTCTGACGAGCAGTCTGTAAACGGTGGTTACGGCGCGGTAGAGTTTGTTTATTGCCACAACTGCTATATTGACGATTGCTCTATTAAGAATACAGGCATTTATGCTGTTAATATTCTTGAGGGCTCAAGAGATATAAGGATAGAGAATACCGTTATGGATGAGCTTGGTGCGGGCGGCGTTAAGATTTTTGGAAAGAATATAGCTAAAGGCAATACCGATGATTATACGAGAAATATAGTAGTAAGAGGTTGCAAGATATCAAATTGTGGTAAGCGTCACGCTGCCGGTTGCGGTATTCTGGCTAATTTTGTTATTGGCTGTGAATTCTCTGAAAATGAGATCTCTTATCTTGATTACACGGGTATATCCTGTGGTTGGGATTGGGGCTATGCTGATTCGGGCAGTTACCAGAATATTATAAGAGATAATCACATTCACCACGTTGGTATGGGTAAGCTTTCGGATATGGGAGCTATCTACACACTTGGTCTGCAGGCTGGCACGCTGATCTCAGGCAACAGAATACACGATATAAGCTCTTTCCACTACGGCGGCTGGGGAATATATACAGACGAGGGCTCAAGTTTTATAACTGTGGAGAATAATATCGTTTACAGAGCTAAGTGTAATTGTTATCATCAGCACTATGGCTCGCACAACCTTGTAAGAAACAACATCTTTGCTTTTGCAGGTGAATCAACTCTGAAGGTGACAAGGAATGAGGATCATCTTGGACTTTTGTTTGCAAACAATATATTCATTACCGACAAGGAGCCTGTATATCAGGAGCAGTTTGATGATAAGTATGTCTATCCCTGCATTGAATCTGATTCAAACGTTATATGGAATATTAATGGAAATGATCCCGTAATGGTAATTTACAAGGGAAGACCTGTTTATTTTGACGAATGGATCGATCAGACGGGCAGAGAAGTAAATTCTGTTATCTGCGATCCAAAGGTAGACGTAAGTGATGACAAATTTATTGTGGGTGACGATTCTTGTGCATACAATATGGGTTTCAGACCTATTAAGAATAAATGGTGAAAGGAAAATATATGAAAAACGTTATTAATTATGAGAATATAAGATATTTTTGCTACACAAATGCAGATCTTATAAAGGGTGAGGTAAAGGGAATAGTTTTGACGTTCCACGGACTTGGTTTTGACGGAATGTACGACACACATCCCGATGAGGATTACGCAGATGCGCGCAATGGTATAGTTGAGATAGTACCGTATTATAATCCGTGGTGCTGGATGAACAAGCAGGCTGTTGATTACGTTGATGAGTTGATCGACGTTATAATGGAGCATTTTGGTCTTGATGACAGCGTTAAGATCACAGCGTCGGGTGGAAGCATGGGCGGATTGTGCGCGCTTTTGTTTACGTATTATTCAAAGCATAAGCCGCAGCGTTGCGTTGCAAATTGCCCTGTATGCGATACTGTTTACCACTATACTGAAAGACCCGATCTTCCGAGAACGTTGTATTCAGCGTACGGTAATCTTGATATGAGCCTTGAGGATGCTTTGAAGATGCACTCGCCGTATCATTTGGCAGAAAATATGCCCGACGTAGAGTACGTAGTGTTCCATTGTACTGCTGACGATGCTGTAAATTATGAAAAGCACGGTGTAAAGTTTGTAAACAGAATGAAAGAATGCGGCAAGAAAATTGAGTTTATAACCGTACCCGACAGAGGACATTGCGATCTTGGTGACTTCAAAAAGGATTATTTTAACGAGATAAGAGTTGGAATGAACTGATGCATGGCTCAAAGTGTATTTGATAAGAATGAGCTCTACAGACTATTGCAGGAGATACCTTGCGGTAGAGTAACGACCTACGGTGTGCTGGCAAGACGTTTGGGTAACGTGAGGTTGGCACGGGCTGTGGGAAATGCGCTTCACAAGAATGAAGATGGCAGTAAATTTCCTTGCTACAAGGTGGTAAACAGCCGAGGTGAGCTAAGTGTCGCGTATAAATTTGGCGGCATAAAGGCTCAAAAAGAGCGCCTGGAGGCCGATGGGATCGTTGTAAATGACTGCAGAGTTGATCTTGAAAAATATTTGTGGATATAAGAATAAGGACGAAGATTAAAATCTTCGTCCTTTAGTTTTTGTCAGATAAGAACCTTGCTCAAGAAATCCTTGGCTCTTTCTGTTTGGGTGTTGTTAAAGAATTCAACGGGTGTGCCTTCTTCAACGATTTTTCCTTCGTCCATAAACAGGATCCTGTTGCCGACTTCCTTGGCAAAGCCCATTTCGTGTGTAACGACTATCATTGTCATGCCTTCGTTGGCAAGCTCCTTCATAAGATCGAGAACCTCGCCAACCATTTCGGGGTCAAGAGCGGACGTTGGTTCGTCAAAAAGCATAACGTCGGGGTTCATTGCCAAAGCTCTTATGATAGCGATACGCTGCTTTTGTCCACCGGAAAGTGTGCTGGGATAAACGTCGCGCTTATCAAGGAGGTTGATCCTTGCAAGCAGCTCCTCGGCACGCTTGGTGGCTTCTTCCTTAGTCATGAGCTTGAGCTTAACGGGTGCAAAAGTGATATTCTCAAGAATTGTAAAATGGGGGAAAAGGTTGAACTGCTGAAAAACCATACCCATTTTTTGTCTTATCTTATTGATGTTGCATTTTTTGCTGTTGATCTGCTCACCCTCAAACCAAATTTCGCCGCCTGTAGGCTTTTCAAGAAGATTAAGGCATCTGAGGAAGGTACTTTTACCCGAGCCGGACGGTCCTATAATAACGACCTTTTCGCCCTTTTGGATGTTTATTGAAATATCGTTAAGAACGGTATTTGTCTTGTTGAAGACTTTAGTAAGATTTTTAACTTCTATCACTGCGAGCAAGCCTCCTTTCCATTTTGTGAAGTAAAGCGGACAAACCGTAAACCATAGCCAAGTAAACCAATGCTATTGAAATGTATGGGAAATATACTTCTGCAGTTGAACTCATAACTCTTTCTGCAGCACGCGTGAGATCGACAACGCCAACGTAACCGATGACTGACGTTTCTTTAAGCACTGCGATAAATTCATTACCCAATGCAGGAAGAACGTTTTTGAGTGCCTGGGGAAGAACTATATAGAGCATTGTTTGAAATTGGTTAAGTCCCAAGGATCTGCCGGCTTCTGTCTGACCTATGTCAACTGCCATTATACCTGCTCTTATGATCTCTGCAACGTAAGCACCTGAGTTGACACCAAAGGTTAAAACACCTATCATAACAGCGTTTTGTGACGTTCTGAATATGATATTATAAAAAATAAGCAACTGAACTACAATAGGTGTACCTCTGATGACGGTTGTATAAATCTCTGCGATCGCATTTAATATTTTGAGCTTTCCGCCTGTTTGCTTGTGAAGTACTTTAATAACTGCAATGAGAATACCCAACAAAATACCAATAAGAGTAGCGAGTAAGGCAATTTTCAGTGTGTTTTTAAGCCCATCAACGAAAAACATATATCTGTTTTGCCTGATAAACGTTTTTTCGAAAGCTTCTTGAATAGTTGTAAAAAATTCCATTATTATGCTGTTACCTTTATATATGTATCGACGAAAAAAATACGGGAGAATTTACTCCCGTAAATTTTGTGTAATTAATTTGGTTAAGAATTATTATTCTTCATCCATAACGGCGTTTTCGGAATGGTAGAGAACCCATTCGTCGATCTTGCCGTTGTTCTTAAGCTCAGCAAGAACCTCGTTAACAACTTCGAGGAGGCTTTCGTTACCCTTAGCAATAGCGATAGCGTATTCTTCTGTTGTCTTGGAACCGTCTTCGTAAACGAGCTCCATTACCTTGAACTTTTCGCCGTACTTCTGGCCGATGATCTCAGCGGGGAGCTTGTCGATAACTACAGCGCCGAGCTTACCGCTGTCCATAGCAGCTGCAGCAAGGTTAGCGTTGTTGTATGTAATGCACTCAGCACCTGTGCCTTCAAGAACGCCCTTTGTGTGTGAACCGTCGTCCTCGTCGATGCCGTTGATCTCATCGTCGATGATGAAGTTACCTGTTGTACCGAGCTGAACACCGATCTTAAGACCTGCGAGGTCTTCGATAGTATCAACGTCAGCGTCAGCGGGAACGATGATGTACTGAACGCTTGTTGCGTACGTTACTGAGAAGTCAACAGATTCTTTTCTTTCATCTGTAACTGTGATACCTGCAACACCCAAAGCAGCCTTACCGCCCTGAACGGATGTGATGATAGTATCAAACTTAACGTCTTCGATAACGAGCTCAACGCCGAGCTTGTCTGCAATAGCCTTTGCAATGTCCATATCAACACCAACTACTTCGCCGTTGGAGAGATACTCGTAGGGAGCAAAGCCTGCGTTTGTGTGGATAATGAGCTTACCTGAGTCCTTGATGGAGTCAACTGTCTGCATGTTGGAGCCGCAGCCGGAAGCCAAAACACCAAGCAAGCATACAATGAGCAACATTGAAATGATCTTCTTCATAAATAAAACCTCTTTGTGTAAATTTTGATAGTTGTATTATACTACATTTTACCGATTTGTCAAGGGTTTTTTGAATAATATTCAGAAATATTTAATAAAAATAGAGAAATTCACATTCATGTATTAATATTTATACCGATTTTAATGACTTTGTACTGATTGACGGAAAAAGTGGGGAGATATATGATCCTGAAAATCTAAATTGTTAATAAATTGTAAACTGACATTATAACGTATTGCCATAATTTGCGTTTTGGGGTATAATATGATATGTAACGAGAGTATGGACTTGTTACTTATTAGATAGTACACCGAGAGGGTACGTAATAAATTACTTATCAGCAGTTTTCTGCAAGAAAGGATTGGTAACAGAATGGGAGATATTTTGCTTGTATGCGGAATGGGCATAGGCATTACTTTCTTTGGTCTTATTTGTCTTGTTGTGCTTACTTACTTGACCAGCACTCTGATAAAGAGCATGACAAAAAAGAACGTTGAAGAAAAGCCTGAACCTGTTGCAGCTACACAACCTGTTCAAGAAGCACAGATCCCTAACAGGGAAGAGATGGTTGCTGCTTTGTCAGCAGTTATTGCCGAGGAGCTCGGTAAGGACGTATCAGCGATACGAATCGTATCACTTAAAAAATTGTAATTCAAAGAAAGAGGTAATTGAAATGAAGAAGTATAAGGTAAACGTAAACGGTAATTGGTATGAAATAGCTCTTGAGCTTGTAGATGAAAACGACGTAAAGACAGCAGCTCCTGCTCCTGCAGCAGCACCCGAGGCAGCTCCCGCACCTGCTGCACCCGTAGCAGCTCCCGCAGGCGCTGAAACGATCTCTGCTCCTATGCCCGGCACGATCCTTGACGTTAAGGTTGCAGTTGGCGCTGACGTTAAGAAGGGTGACAACCTCGTTATTCTTGAGGCTATGAAGATGGAAAATGAGATCAAGGCTCCCAGAGACGGTAAGGTTGCTTCTGTTAACGTAACAAAGGGCGCAACTGTTTCTTCCGGTGACGTTCTCGTAACATTAGCTTAATTTGATAACACCGATATAAATTTACATAAAAGGAGTTATCGTAAATGAATGCTATTATAGATTTCTTTAGTCAGTCAGGCTTTGCGCTCATTGCAGAGAACTGGAAGGTTCTTGTAATGATAGGCATCGCTTGCGTACTGTTTTATCTTGCGATCGTCAAGAAGTTTGAGCCGTTGCTCCTTCTTCCCATCGCTTTTGGTATGTTATTAACAAACCTTCCCGGAGCAGGTATGTTCCATGAGGAATTGTTTGCCGATGGTCACGTTCATTGGGACATGTTTGGTGACGAAAGCTTTACTGCCGGATTGGTAGATATACTTTATCTTGGCGTTAAGCTCGGTATTTATCCCTGCCTCATTTTTATGGGCGTAGGTGCTATGACCGACTTTGGTCCTTTGATTGCAAACCCCAAGAGCTTGCTCCTTGGTGCAGCTGCACAGTTTGGTATCTTTGGCGTATTCTTGATTGCAAACCTCATTGGATTTAATGGTCTTCAGGCTGCTTCAATCGGTATCATCGGTGGTGCTGACGGTCCTACTGCTATCTTTGTAACATCAAAGCTTGCTCCCGATCTTTTAGGCCCCATCGCTGTTGCTGCTTATTCCTACATGGCTCTTGTTCCCGTAATTCAGCCCCCGATCATGAAGCTCCTTACAACAAAGAAGGAAAGAATGATCGAAATGACAGGCCTCAGAGAGGTTTCCAAGACAGAAAAGATCATTTTCCCGATAGTTGTTACTATTTTTGTTGCACTCCTCGTTCCTTCCGCTGCTCCGTTGGTTGGCTGCCTTATGCTCGGTAACCTTGTTAAGGAGTGTGGCGTTACGGAAAGACTTTCAAAGACTATGCAGAACGAGCTTATGAATATCGTAACGATATTCCTCGGTGTTTCCGTTGGTGCAACTGCAACTGCTGATACGTTCCTTTCTATTGATACGATAAAGATCATCGTAATGGGCGTTTGCGCATTCGCATTTGCTACTGCTGCAGGTGTTCTCTTTGCTAAGCTTATGAACGTATTCCTTCCCGAAGGAAAGAAGATCAATCCGCTTATCGGTTCTGCCGGTGTATCTGCTGTTCCTATGGCAGCAAGAGTATCTCAGACAGTTGGTCAGAAGGAAAATCCCGGCAACTTCTTGCTCATGCACGCTATGGGCCCCAACGTTGCAGGTGTAATCGGTTCAGCAATCGCAGCAGGTGTACTTATTTCTATGAGAGATTTGCTTGCTACAATGCTCGGTTAATAAAGGAGATTATTTATGGAAAAAAAGCCATTATATATTACAGATACAATTTTGAGAGATGCTCACCAGTCACAGGCTGCCACAAGAATGAAGGTGGAGGATATGCTCCCAGCTTGTGAAATGCTTGACGACATCGGTTACTGGTCACTTGAGTGCTGGGGCGGTGCTACGTTTGACGCTTGTATGAGATTCCTTAACGAGGATCCGTGGGAAAGACTCCGCAAGCTCAAGGCTGCAATGCCCAAGACAAAGCTCCAGATGCTCTTGAGAGGTCAGAACATTCTCGGCTACAAGCACTACGCTGATGACGTGGTTGACGCTTTCTGCCGTAAGTCCATTGAAAACGGTATTGACGTTGTTCGTATTTTCGATGCTTTGAACGATACGAGAAACATGGAACAGGCCATGAAGAGCGTTAAAAAGTACGGCGGTATTTGCGAAGCTGCTATCAGCTACACAACAAGCCCTGTTCACAACGAGGAATACTTCATCAACCTCGCTAAAACACTTGAGCAGATGGGTGCTGACGTTATTGCCATTAAGGATATGGCTAACCTCTTGCTTCCTATGGATGCTTACAACCTTGTTAAGAAGCTTAAGGAAACGGTAAGCGTTCCGATACACCTTCATACACACAACACAACCGGTACGGGCGACATGACAAACCTCATGGCTGCTTGGGCAGGCGTTGATATTGTTGACTGTGCACTTTCACCTCTCGGTAACGGTACAGCTCAGCCCGCAACAGAGGCTCTCGTTGCAACGTTGAAGGGTACCCACAGAGATACAGGCCTTGATATGCAGAAGCTTTCTGATCTGGCTGATCACTTCAGAAAGGTTGCAGGACACCTTGAGATCAACCCCAAGGTTTTGAGAGTTGACACAAACACATTGCTTTATCAGGTTCCCGGCGGTATGCTTTCCAACCTCATTTCTCAGCTCAAGCAGGCTAATGCTGAAGATAAGTATTACGACGTTTTGAAGGAGATCCCCGAGGTAAGAAAGGACTTTGGTTATCCGCCCCTTGTAACTCCCACATCTCAGATCGTTGGTACACAGGCTGTTCTTAACGTTCTTTCAGGCGAGAGATACAAGATGGTAACAAAGGAATCCAAGGGCTTGCTTAAGGGTGAGTACGGTAAGGTTCCCGGTGAAGTAAACGTTGACGTAAGAAGACAGGCAGGCATCAGCGATGATGAGGTTATTACTTGCCGTCCTGCAGATCTTATTGCTCCCGAGCTTGAAAAGTA
>SVGF01000035.1 GCA_015056475.1 Clostridiales bacterium | reverse complement strand
TCTTTTTATGATAACTTTGATTATCCATGTATTGATACAACGAATATGACGCCGTTAACAGTGGCTCAGCAAATAGTTAATTTGATAGATACCAATTTGCCGAACACATGAAAATTTCAGTTTGATGGAGAGTCAAATTCCAATTTATCGAATAGTAAACGCCGGCAGACTTTGAAAATCTGTCGGCGTTAATTATTTGTTTTCTGCTGATCAATTCTTTCTTATCCGTAGGGGCGTTCTTTGAACGCCCGCGGGCGAACACAGTTCGCCCCTACCGTGGGTATGTCAATATTTTATGATTTCTCCGCTAAGAACATCACACATTTTTCCGAAAGCTTTTTTATTTAAGAATTACTTTTTATTTTCTCTTTCCAATTTTTCAAGGAAAGCATCGATCTCTGCCTTTTCAAGCTCGGATTCGGATGCCATTGTTGAATGTGTTCTTTCGTACATAACAAAGGCATGACAGTACGCTATGAAGGGGCGAATTACTAATATCGTTTCAATTATTGCAAATGCGACCATTGAATATATTACTATTGATGGCTGGGGAATGATCAACAGCAATATAATAAGCGGAATCGAGAATTGGTATATATGCATCATTGGGAATAACAATTTTACACTATCCAACGTTATTTTTGCGTTTGCGTTTTGTTTGTCAGAAAGATTGTCAAAATTTAAGCAGGAATATCCAACTAAAACAAGGGTAAGAATTCTCTTTAACGCCTTGGATGCATTTGACCATTTGTAGTCGATATTAAGTGAGTATATTGAAGTGTGGGGATATACAGCACCTTTTTTGTGACGAAGATTGGTTTCGTATTCTTCGATACAAGTTATGAGGTATTTGTGGTATTCTTGTATTACAAGGTATGCAATGGGCAAGCCCACAATAGTTAAGCTCAAAAAGGCAGCGAAGAAAATATACTGAATATCAGGCAAAAGCGATCTGTTTTTCATTACAAAACGAGCTTTCTCTTTATAAAACTGAACGTTTAGTGTCATATTTCATCCTCCGTAATTTACGTATATTATAACAGAAAAAGTTCTTTTTAGCAATATGATTTTTTAATTATTGCATTATTATATTTTCTCCTATAAAAATACAAAAATATACATATTTTGCTCCGTTTGATCGACACTCCTTTTCTCCAAAAAATTATACAATATATACACAAAACAAAATAATGATTGCACGATCCGTCAAAGGTAACACAAGGGGGAAACATGATAAAAGAAGAAAGATTGGAGTCTGTTTCGGACTCAAAGCTACTGCAATTACCGTCAAAGGCGGTAATAATTGAACAATGCGTGTTGACAATAGCGGCATATCTGTTGGCAGGGGTAGACCTTATGGGTGTACTTGATACGTTTGGTCTTGCGTGGCTTACCGTATTATTTATAACGGACAAGCCTGCAGTTGCAAGCCTTTTGGGTGTGCTTTGCGGCAGGGTCGTGATGCATTTTGGTGATCCGTCAACCATGTTTACGGATGCTTGTATACATATAGGTGGGTTTGCGCTTTTTTCAATCGCAAAGAAGATCCAAAAGAATCCGACCGGAACTTTGTACGTGGTGCTCGACATAGTATTTTACGTTTGCACGCAGACTGCTTTAGTGCTTGTATATGAGCATACTGCATACAATGCACTCTATATAATACTAAACGTATTGATAATGATAGCTGTGATATATTTTTATTTGAGAGTGGCTAAAATATTATTCAATTCCGACGGCATTATGCTCACTCAGACTGATGCAATAGGTATAGCGGTATTTGCATCGTTATTAATTGCGGGGCTTGGGAATGTTACCTTATGGGGAATAAGCATCCGCAGCGTGCTATCGCTTGTGGTACTGCTTACGACTGCAAGCATTTCGGGTGCCGCAATGGGCACACTTGTAGGGACTGTGTTCAGCGTGGTGCTGGGGCTCAGCAGTCAAGTGGATTTCTACACAGTTTCTGCTTTTGTGGTGTGCTCTGCGGTGTGCGGTACGTTAAAAAATATGAATAAAATAGCCGTGAGTATTATAATTCTCGGTATGTATATTGGGCTATTCGTGCTTTTAGGCTCGCAACCAAACACGTTGTTTACTGTGGAGCTTTTGATAGCGCTGATAATATTTTGCATTATTCCAACAAAAAGGCTGACTAAAGTGATCACCGTTGTGGAGGATGCTGTAAAACAGACATCATATCCCGTTCAGAGCAGGGAATACGCAGAAAGAATAAGGCTTGTATGCAGCGACAGCCTGGGGCAGATAATGGAATCGTCGCAAAGAATGAACAAGATTTTGGACGGATATCTTCTTGAAGCGCAAGCCGAAAACAAAGAACAGTTTGACGCGCTTGTGGAGAAGATAACGGGGACTGTATGTTGCCATTGCACTATGGGCGAAACCTGTGCATTTGCCAATAACAATATGGGCAAGAAAAGCCCGACCTGCGAGGTGGCAAAGCTCGTTTCGGGATTGAATCACGTTGGGAACGAATGGCGGGCGAAAATGGCTTTATGCAGAAGCATTCCGGGAATAGCTGTGGGATGCATGTCAAGGTCTATGGAGAGAATACAACACGAGTTAAACGATTCAGTAAACGTGGATGAATTTCTTTCGGCAAGGCTGCAGAGCGAATGTATATCGGTATGCAAGCAGGTAAGAGGCGTTGCGGCGATAAATTCACAAAACGGAGTAGAAATACTCATTGATCTGAGAACAAAGGGCTTAAAGGCTGTGCAAGTGGACGAGCTTATGCAAAGGTGCTCTGACCTGCTTGACGTTGAGCTTGAAAGGCGGGATATAGACGGAGCAGGCTTGTGTTTTACGCAAAAGTCAAGCTATAAGCTCACAACGGGTGCGGCAAGCGTTTCGCTTGATGCTGACGGGCTTTGCGGTGATTCGGGAACGATAATTCCGTTTGGCAAGGATGGCTTTATGTTGGCGGTGGTTGACGGCTGTGGTACGGGTTACAGCGCACTTGCGGAAAGCAATAAGGTGATGGAGGTTTTGGAGGCTCTCTCACAAAGCGGATGCGATGAGAATTCAACGGTGTCGCTCGTAAATTCGCTTATGGGAATACGCGCGCATGATGACAAATACAGCAGTGCAGATCTGTGCATATTCAACAAATACAATGGAGATACAAAATTTATTAAAATGGGCGCGGTAAGCTCATTTATAATACAAAAAGACGGCGTTGCAAAGGTGGAATGCGGCGCAGGACCTTTGGGGACAATGCCGACATCATCGGGGCTTGTAAGCAATTTTAAGCTCAAAGCAAAAGACGTCATAGTAATGATGACGGACGGCGTTTTTGATGCTTGCTCAAGATACCACGATCCCGACGAGTATTTTATAAACCTTCTGAGCGAATACCAAGCAACAAGCGCGCAGGAAACGGCGGAATATATAATGAAGAACGCACTTTCTTGCATTAAGCGTCCAAAGGATGATATGCTGGTATTTGTGGCGATGGTATCAAAGCGCCAATAAATAAAAAAGGGGGCAAAAGCCCCCACAGGATCAGTAACAACCGCAGTTGTCGTTACAGCCGCAGTTGTCATCGCAACCGCAACCGTTGCCGTTGCGTGAGTAATTATTGTTGCAACCACAGCCCGAGCCGTTGCCGAAGAGTCCACCAAGACATGAGTCGTTGGAGCCGAAAAGAAGAAGGAGGATAATTATAAGGAAAATATCGTTAGAGCCACCGCCGCAACCGTTATTGCAACCGCAACCGTTATTGCAACCGCAATCGTTGCCGTTGCCTGCCAAAAGAAGAATGATGATCAAGATCCAGATAGTGTTGTTGTCATCACCGCAACCAAATAAAGCCATAGACGTCTTTCTCCGACATGGTATTAACGGAAATGCATATTTGTCGGTGAATATGTCAAGGTTAAAAACCGTTTCCGTTAATTCAATCTATGACTATTGCATTAAAAGGGTTACAAAATCTTAGTTATTTTGATCGTTGGATCTTAAAAATCTGTCAGCGAGGTTTTGGGTGAATTCGTCGGACGGAGAATAAACCATACTTATGGTCTCGCTTTGGCTTCCGCTGAACATATATATCAAAGGTCCGTTGAGGGGGTCGCTTTCGGTTTCAATTACAGCATAAACTGCCGTGCTTTTGAAGCCCTCAGCACTTGCAATGAACGTATTAAGCTTGGTGTCGTCATTTTCTTTATAATACACGCTTATCCAATCGGTTGAGCCGTTTGCATCAGTTGTGTAAACTGAGCCGTCATAAGTGTTTACAACCGTGGCGTTGGCAATGGGCTTGCCCGTAAAGGCGTCGTAAACCATTGGGCGCACAAGGGTGTAGCTTATAGGTTCAACGCTTGAAATGCCGAATATAAGGCGGCAGGTCAATGCACCGCAAAAAAACACAAGTACACCGCAAATAACAGTAAAAATGATCTTGTTGATATCTTGTTTCATTTTACACTCCAATTATATATTTTATTAATATATATGCCGGCAACGTCATATCAATGACGATAATATAGAGTCGGTCTCATCTCATTACCTTATCGAAGCCGCGGGGTATATCCTTGCGGCTTTGATATATAAAAAGCACAATTTTTTTACTAATACAGCAAAAACTACTATTAAAAAAGTAAAAAATATGGTATAATTATTACAATAGCTATACGTATATTCAAATTACAGAATGAGGGCATTTTATGGACCTGCAAAAAACGCTTGCGAATCTACCCGAGCAGCCGGGTGTTTATATCTATAAAAATGCCGAGGGTCAGGTTATATACGTCGGCAAGGCGGCGTCGCTCAAAAACCGTGTAAAGCAGTATTTCTCCGCTTCGGGTGATGGCAGAGCTACGGTGGAAAAGATGGTGCCGCAGATAGAGCAGATAGATTTTGTGGTTACGGGCTCCGTGCAGGATGCGCTTTTGTTGGAATGCAATCTTATAAAGAAATATCTGCCCAAATATAATATTCTTCTTAAGGATAACAAGACCTACCCATATATTTGCGTTTCTACGTCGCAAAAATACCCGAGAGTATTCAGCACTCGCCACACAAACAATAAGGATATGTTTTTTGGACCGTATTCAAGTGCGAATGACGTAAGGGCATCGGTTGATGCACTCAGAAAGGCATTCCCCTTCAGATCGTGCAACAAAGAGGTCGGCAACGGCAAAAAAGCAAAGCGTCCGTGCCTTTTTTACGGATTGGGTGAATGCCCCGCGCCGTGCGCATACGACGTGCCCGAAGAAGAATATAACAAAAATATAAAATGTATAATCGATTTTCTCAAGGGTAAGGAGAATGACGTCATTGACGATCTGACGTCGCAAATGATGGAGGCCTCCGAAAATCTTGAGTTTGAAAGAGCCGCAAAGCTCAGAAACAGCGTGTTTGCGCTGAGATCTCTTGAAGAAAGACGACAGGTGTTTGACACCGACGGCAAAAATACCGACGTTATTGCGGTTGCGGTTTCTGTAAATACCGCCTATGCCGTGCTTTTGAGTATAAGGGACGGAAAATTGCTTAACGCGGTTGACTTTGTGCTCAAAAAACAGTCGGACGATGAGGCGTCGCAGATACTTTCGTCATATATAAGCCAGTATTATTCATCCGCTACGGATATTCCTCACGAAATTATAGTTGAGGTAATGCCGGAGTTTGCCGAGGAGCTTGAGCAATGGCTCACACAGATGCGCGGCGCATCTGTAAATATTGTTTGTCCTCAAAGAGGAGAGAAAAAGCAGCTCATGCTCTTGGCTAAAAAGAATGCCGTGCAAAAGCTCAATTCCCATGTTGACGTGAGAAATGCGGAGCTTGAGCAGCTTGTTCAGGTGCTTGGACTTAAATCTCAGCCGAAAAGGATAGAGGGATTTGATATTTCACACCTGCAAGGCACAAATACGGTATCGTCAATGGTAGTTTTTGAGGACGGAAAGCCCAAAAAGAGTGATTACCGCCATTTTAAGATAAAGACGGTTGAAAACATAGACGACTTCAGAAGCATGCACGAAACACTCTCAAGAAGATTTATGCACATCGACGAGGGTGATGAGAAATTCGGCGCAAAGCCCGACCTCATACTCATAGACGGCGGTAAGGGTCAGCTTCACTTTGCATATGAGGCAATGTGCCAAATGGGTATTACGGGTATAGAAATGATATCATTGGCGGAGAAAAACGAGGAGATATATACCCTCTACTCAAATGACCCGATAGTGTTGCCGAGGGATAACAAGGCTTTGCAGCTTTTGCAAAGAGTGAGGGACGAGGCGCACAGATTTGCAATAACGTACAATAAGCTTTTGAGAGAAAAAACGAGCCTAATATCCGTAATTGAGGACGTGCCCGGTGTTGGCCCCAAAAAGCGTCGCGCACTTATGCAACACTTTAAGACGGTTGGCGATATAAGAAAGGCTACCCCCGAGGAGCTTGCAAGCGTTGACGGAATAAATATGGCTCTCGCACTTAAAATAAAAGAATACGTCGGCGACGGCGAATAGGAGTATAAAATGAAATATAAGCTTATTGCCCTTGACCTTGACGGCACTTTGCTTGACAACAATAAGAACATATCACCTGCAAACCTTGAGGCTTTGCAAAAGGCAAGGGACAATGGCGCAAAGGTGGTAATAATTACAGGCAGAAGCAGATCAAAGACTGCAACACAACCGTTTCTGGACAAGCTTGAAAGCCGCGAGCTTACGGGTTATTATCAGGGCGCGCTTGTGGTGGATGAGTTTGACGAAAAT
The DNA here is from genome assembly GCA_015056475.1 of Clostridiales bacterium. Lineage (GTDB taxonomy): Bacteria > Bacillota > Clostridia > HGM11327 > HGM11327 > SIG351. The sequence goes on along the minus strand of SVGF01000035.1, from coordinate 11,211 downwards.
CCAATATATTCCTGCACGCTAAAAAAGAACGACTGCAAGGACATCTATCTGGATGCTGTTAAACGAGGGCTCAATATGCAGGTTTACAGAGGTGGGGATGCATACGTTGAGCGTTTTGACGAATACTCATACCGCTATCAGCAGCATATAAAGTGTAAGCTTAATCTGGTTGACAGCCTTGAAAAGCTTATTGACAGCGACGAAAACTTAAAACTGCTCATAAATACGAGTGAAAAGCAGGTAAAGAGGAATTTTGAGTATTTTTATAACAAATATTCTTCAAGAGTAAACGTAGTTACAAGCAGTAAAAATTACATAGAGTTTACGCATCGAGATGCAACAAAGGGTAATGCGCTGAAATTCATTGCATCAAGATATAGAATTGACAGGTCCGAGATAATTGCGATGGGCGATCAGTTGAATGACGTTTCGATGCTTGAGTTTGCCGGAGTTGGTGTTGCAATGGGCAATGCTCCCGATAACGTAAAGGCAAAGGCTGATATGGTGACATTGACCAATGACGAGGACGGCGTAAAGTACGCTCTGGATATACTTATGAATGAATGAGGGAAATAATATCATGGGTAAGATCAATCTTAAAGACGGTATAGAAAAATTAAACCTTGAAGTTATTTATATGGGCCAAAACACAGAGGTGGATATCCCAAACAGTAATTTTAACCGTCCGGGACTTCAGCTTGCAGGATATTTTGAGCATTACGCCGAAAAGCGCGTTCAGATAATAGGCAGTGCTGAAATGAGCTATCTTTTAAGCCTTGACCCTGACGTGCAAAAGCAGAGGGTGGACGATTATTTTGCTCACGGTTTGCCGTTGCTTGTAATAACAAGAAGGCTTGAGTACCCCGAATATCTGGTGGAAGCCGCGAAGAAATTCAATATACCGATATTCAGATCCGAGCTTCCGACGACTGAATTCGTATACAGAATGGTGTCGTTCATTGACGATCAGCTTCAGCCGTCAACTACACTTCATGCAGTAATGCTTGATATATACGGACAAGGTGTTATGATAATAGGCCAAAGCGGAGTTGGTAAGAGCGAAACTGCGCTTGAGCTCCTGCAGAGAGGCTCAAGGCTTGTGGCGGATGACGCCGTGCAGGTGCAGAGAAAGCGCGGAAACAGGCTTGTTGCCCAAGCTCCAGAGCTCATAAAATATTTTATGGAGATAAGAGGTATAGGCATTATCGACGTTAAGGCAATGTTTGGCGTTGGCTCCGTTGTAGAAAAAAAGGAAGTCGATATGGTCGTAAAGCTTGAGAATTGGGATCCCAACAAGAATTACGAAAGGGTGGGGCTTGTGAGCGAATACCACGAGATACTCGGAGTGAGAGTGCCCTGCGTTACGATCCCTGTTCGTCCCGGCAGAAATATGGCGTCCGTGCTTGAGGTTGCCGCAAGAAACGAAAGACTCAAACGAATGGGTTATCACGCGGCAGAGGAGCTTAATAAGCGCGTTATTGAGGCAAACACTAAAAAAATGGAAGAAAATTGTCACAAGTAAGGCAATTTGGAATATAATTTTATGGAGGATATACACTATGTATAAAATAGGTATTGACTTGGGCGGCACAAATATAGCCGCAGGTATTGTAAATGAAGAAGGAAAGATCTTATTGCAGGGCTCTACACCTACGTTGGCAACAAGAACCTTCGAAGAAGTAATTGCTGACATGGGTAAGCTTGTAAACGATCTTATCGCACAGTTCGGCATTACAGCTGCTGACATTGAGTCCATTGGTATCGGCTCACCCGGCGCAGTTCTTAACGGAAACGTTATTTTCTCAAACAACCTTCATTGGGTAAACGTTCCTCTTTGCAAGGAGCTCCAGAAGTACATCAACGTTCCCGTATTTGCTGACAACGATGCTAACGTAGCGGCTTTGGCTGAAAGCACGGTTGGCGCATGTAAGGGCTACAAGAACTCTATTACAGTTACACTTGGTACAGGTATTGGTGGCGGTATAGTTATCAACAACAAGCTTTATGCAGGCTCACACGGTATCGGCGCAGAGATCGGTCACATGACGATCGTTGCTGACGGTATCCCCTGCACGTGCGGCGCATACGGCTGCTGGGAGAGATACGGCTCTGCTACAGCTCTTATCCGTGAGGGTAAGGCAGGTATGGCAAGAGATAGCCAGTCCCTTATCTACACTCTCGCTCAGGGCGACGAGAATAAGGTAACAGCTAAGGTTGTTATTGACGCTGCCAAGGCGGGCGACAAGACAGCTTGCGAGATATTTGACGATTACGTTAAGTACATTGTTATCGGTCTTATCAACCTTGTTAACTGCTTTGACCCCGACGTTATTGCTATCGGCGGCGGTGTTGCAGCGGCAGGAGACTTCCTCCTCGACGCTGTTAAGGAACGCTACGAGGCTAACATCTTCTATAAGGACGTTGACCATGCTAAGATCGTATTTGCTGAAATGGGTAACGACGCAGGTATCGTTGGCGCAGCAATGCTTTCATAATTAATAGAGATGATCTGTATCGGGAGGGGAAATGCCCTTCCCGATGCAGTATTCTTATAAAGAGTATTTACAAAAGCTTACAGATCGTGCGTGCTTTTGCAAATGCTTCAATAAAATAAGAAACGGAGCGACACTATGGACACTACATATTACGCTGATATTTTTAGTAAGGCTGTTGGGATGGATTCCATTTTGTTCAACGAGCCGATGAGCAAGCACACCACCTACAAAATAGGCGGAAATTGTGACGTTATGCTTTTGCCCGAAAATGATGATGAGGTCTTGGCTCTGATCAAGCTTTGCCGTCACAATAATATCCCGTTTTACGTTATGGGAAATGGCTCCAACCTCCTTGTAAGGGACGGCGGAGTGCGCGGCGCGGTAATAAAAATATCTTCAAAAATGAGTGAGGTCAAGGCTTGCGGCAACAAGATAGTTGCACAGGCGGGCGCACTTTTGGGTAACGTAGTAAAGGTCGCTTACGAAAACTGCCTTTCGGGTCTTGAGTTTGCCACGGGCATTCCGGGTGCTATCGGCGGTGCTATAACCATGAACGCAGGCGCTTACGGCGGCAATATGCAGCAGGTGGTATCATCAGTAAGAGCATGCGATACCGATGGCAACGTGATAGAGCTCAAGGCTGATGAGCTTAACTTTGGATACCGTCAAAGCGTTGTAAGAAGTAACAGGTTAACGGTGCTTTCGTGTGAGCTTGAGCTGGTGCCGCGCAATAAGGCTGATATCAAAGAAAAAATGGATACCCTTTCAGCAAAGAGAAGAGCTATGCAACCGTTGTCATTACCCAGCTGCGGAAGCGTTTTTAAGCGCCCCGAGGGCCATTACATAGGCAAGTTGATAGAGGAGGCAGGGCTGAAGGGGACTACAGTTGGCGGAGCACAGGTGTCACAGCTTCATGCAAATTTTATAGTAAATATTGATAATGCAACAGCAAAGGACGTCCTTGATCTTATAGAGGTGGTAAAGGCAAGGGTATATCAGACCTTTAACGTTCAAATAGAAACAGAAGTAATAGTGATAGGTGAGGACTTGTAAATGTCGTTTTCAAGTGACGTTAAAAGAGAGATAGCTAATATTAAATACGACAGCAGATGCTGTAAGGTGGCGGAGCTTTCTGCGTTGCTATTGACATGCGGAAGAATAGTCTTAAAGGGCAGAATGAAGTTTGAGGTGGCGGTGGTCACCATGGAAAACCGCGTTGCCCACAAGATCATAGAGCTTGTTAAGTCGCTTTACGGTATAAGGGCTGATATCTGTGTGTCGAGAAATATGCGTCTGAACAAAAATAACAAATACAGCCTTACTTTTTACGATTCGGACGCCGTAACCAGAATGCTCGTTGAAACCACAGTCCTTTCTTATGATGAAGAAGGCTTTTGTTACATCAGCCATAAGGATTGGGAGAAGCTTTTTGTGTGCGAGGACTGCCAGAATGCCTTTTTGAGAGGCGTTTTTGCGGGCTCGGGCTCTGTTAATAATCCTGTTAAGTATAATCACATGGAGTTTGTGATATACGACTACGATTTTGCTACCACTTTTATGGAATATCTCAATTCAAGGGATATCCGTTGCAAAATGATAGAGCGCGACAAGGGCTTCTACATGGTTTATCTTAAGGAAGCTGAGTGCATAGTTGACGTTTTGAGGGCGATAGGTGCAACGACCTCGTTATTTGATTACGAAAATATAAGGATAAATAACGACCTGAGAAACAGAGTTACAAGAATAGTTAATTGCGAAATGGCTAATCAGAATAAATCCATTGAAACGGGATTGAGCCAGAAGCGCGATATAGAATTGATAATTGAGAAAAAGGGAATAAAATTCCTTAACGAAAATCTCAGAAAGGTTGCCGAGTGCCGTCTTGAGAGCACGGAGGCGAGCCTTGCGGAGATAGCAGAGATGATGGATCCGCCTTTGAGTAAATCGGGCGTTAACCATCGCATGAAAAAGATACACGAGATAGCCGAGGAGATAAGACATTCTCTTGGAATAGAGGAATAAAAAAGAAAAGGAGGGATGAAAATGTCAGCACAGGTGAATTTTACACATCTTCATTTGCATACAGAGTACAGTCTTCTGGACGGAATGACAAGGATCTCTGCGCTTATGAAAAGATGCAAGGAGCTTGGTATGGATTCCGTTGCAATGACTGATCACGGTGTGATGTACGGCGCGGTTGAGTTTTATAAGGCGGCAAAGGCTGAGGGTATTCATCCCGTTATTGGTTGCGAGGTCTACGCCACAAAGGGCGATATGCGCGACAAAACGCCAATGAATTCCGACTATTCCCACATCGTTCTGCTTGCAGAAAATCAGACGGGCTACAAAAATCTTATAAAGCTTGTATCTTTAGCAAATACTGAGGGCTTTTATTACAAGCCGAGGGTGGACTACAAGCTCCTTAGCGAATACAGCGAGGGCTTGATATGCCTTTCTGCGTGCTTGGGTGGCGATATTCCGCAGTATATACTCAAGGGCGATATAAAATCAGCCGACGAGCTTGCATTAAAGCTGCAAAAAATATACGGTAAGGACAATTTCTTCCTTGAGTTGCAGGATCACAATATCCCGGAGCAAAAGGAAGTTAATTTAGTGCTTATAGATATGTCAAAGAGACTTGGCATTCCCCTTGTTGCAACAAACGACGTTCATTACATGAACAAGGAGGATGCCGAGGCGCAGGCGATAATGTTATGCATACAGACGCTCAAAACAGTTGAGGATGAGGACAGAATGCAGTTTGAAACGGACGAGTTCTATCTTAAATCCCCCGAGGAGATGCTTGCACTTTTCCCGGAGGTTCCGGAAGCACTTGAGAATACCTATAAGATAGCGCACAGATGTAACGTAGAGTTTGACTTTAAGAATAAGCATTTGCCTGAATTCCACCTCCCCGAGGGATGGACGAATGCATACGATTACCTTGAATACAGATGCTATGAGGGCGCAAAAAAGAGATACGGTGAGAAGCTTTCCCCCGAAATAAAAGAAAGACTTGATTATGAGCTTCATACTATAAAGAGTATGGGCTACGTTGACTACTTCCTTATAGTTCAGGACTTGAAGCTTTATTCCGAGAGCATTGGTATTTCGGTTGGTCCGGGCAGAGGCAGCGGTGCATCAAGCGTTGTTGCGTACACGTTAGGTATTACTGCAATAGATCCTATAAAATACAGCTTGCTTTTTGAGAGATTTTTGAATCCCGAAAGAGTAAGCATGCCCGATATTGACCTTGACTTCAGCGACGACAGACGCCAGGAGGTCATCGACTACATCATATCCAAATATGGCCACGATAACGTTGCGATGATAGTGACCCACGGACGAATGAAGGCAAGAGCCGTTATCCGCGACGTGGGCAGAGCACTTGCAATACCGTATGCCGTTGTGGATAAGGTTGCAAAGGCGGTACCTGCTCAGCTCAACATAACCGTAAAAGGTGCGCTTGAGCTCAACCCACAGCTAAGAGCTATGTGCGAGGAGGACGAGCAGATTGCAAAGCTCATAGATATGTCCCAAAAGCTTGAGGGCTTGCCGAGGCACGCGTCCGTGCACGCTTCGGGCGTTGTGGTTACAAAGGAGCCCATCTCCGAATACGTGCCGCTTTCCGTAACAAGCGACACCGTAACAACGCAATACACAATGGGACTTTTGGAGGAGCTTGGACTTCTTAAAATTGACGTCCTTGGACTCAGATATATTTCCGTAATAGGTGAAACAGTAAAGGCTGTAAATAAAAAATACGGAAAAAATATAAAATTAGACGAAATCACCTTTGACGACCGTGACGTTTTTGATTCACTCTGCAAGGGCGATTGTACGGGTGTATTCCAGCTTGAGAGTGGAGGCATGACTTCATTCTTTAAGGAATTGAAGCCTGCAAATATAGAAGATATAATTGCGGGAATTGCGCTTTACAGACCGGGTCCCATGGACCAGATACCGAGATATCTTGAAAACAGGCGCAACCCCGACAATATCAAATACACCGACGATTGCCTTGTGCCGATATTGAACGTCAGCTACGGATGTATGATATATCAGGAGCAGGTTATGCAGATAGTGCGTGATGTTGCAGGCTATTCATACGGCAGAAGTGACCTCGTGCGCAGAGCAATGGCAAAGAAAAAGCACGACGTAATGGAAAAGGAGCGCTTTAACTTTGTAAACGGTATAGTTGACGATAACGGCAACGTAACGGTAAGCGGTGCTGTAAGAAACGGCGTTTCAGAGCAAAAGGCAAACGAGATATTCGATGAAATGATAAAGTTTGCAGAATACGCATTCAATAAGGCGCATGCCGCATCGTATGCGGTAGTAAGCTATTGGACTGCATATCTCAGACATTACTATTTTGTTGATTATATGGCGGCACTTATTTCTTCCGTTGCGGGCAGCTCCGATAAGGTTGCGGAATATATTGAATATTGCCGCAGACAGAACGTTAAGGTGGTAAATCCCGATATAAACAAGTCGTCGGGTGAATTTGTGCCAAACGGCAACAATATTATGTTTGGCTTGAATGCACTCAAAAACGTTGGTGCGCAGGCTGTAAACGAAATAACCAAGGAAAGAGAAGAAAACGGCGAATATAAGTCGTTTACCGATTTCTGCAAGAGGGCAGGAAAGCTTTCTTCAAACAAGAGGGTTGTGGAGTCGCTCATAAAGTGCGGCGCATTTGACTCGATGGGTGTAAAGCGTTCACAGCTTCTTGCTGTATTTGAAAGAGTGCTTGAAACGTGTCATAAGCTTGCAAATTCAAAGAACGATATGCAGATAAGCATTTTTGATATGCTTGATGACGTCGGCGACAGCTATGATGAAGATATTGAGGTTGAATACCCCGATATGGAGGAATATTCTATGGATATCCTCCTTAAAATGGAGCGTGAGATTGCGGGTATATATATTTCGGGACATCCTCTTGACGAATATTCAAAGGCGATAGAGGGTGCAGATACCACAGCACGTTTTTCTGCCATAAATCAGGCATTGCAGGATGACGAAAGTGCAGACACAGTTGATGCTTCGGAATATGACGGATTGAACGTTACTATGGCGGGCATAATTACAGCCGTAAAGCAGGTGCAGACAAAGAAAAAGCAGCTGATGCGCTTTGCAACACTTGAGGATAAATTCGGTACTATAGAGGTCATTGCATTCCCCACTCAGGTGGAAAAATACGGTGAGCTTTTGACTGTTGACAGCACGGTAGTGGTAGAGGGCAAAACGTCCGTAAAGGATGAGGAGGGCGTAAAGCTCATTGCAGAAAAGATAACTCCTCTCACAAAGGCGACGGTTATAATGCCACAGCCCCAAAACGATAAGATCAGATCAAACGAGCCGGCTAAAAAGCAGAACCTTTATCTGCGGTTGACTCCAAAGCAAAGTGTTGAGTTTTCGGGTACACTTTCTTTGATATTGGACAAGTACGAGGGCGATATCCCTGTAACGCTGTGCTTGGTGAGTGATGGACAAAAAACAAAGTATTCACGATATGCCAAGGGTGTTAAGTGGTGCGATGCGCTCAAAAAAGAGCTTGAAGATCTTTTGCTCAAGCAAAACGTAATAATAAAATAACGGAGGATGCTATAAATGAATAAGATAAAGTTTATATTCAAAAGAATACTTGATATGGACTTTAAGGCAGTATTCAAGACTGTGTCAAGAATGCATAAAAGGTCGGGCAAAAACAGCATAGTTTTGTTTTTTGACGTTATTTGGTGCGGATTCAAATACGGTGCGGGTTACCGCGATTATGAGTATTTTGAGTTTTACACGCTGAACGCCGAGCAAAGGGCAACTTATCTTGTGCGCACGGTGAACAACCTTATTACAGCACATTGCAATCAAAAGGATCATTATCATTGGCTTCACGATAAGGTTGATTTCAACAAACGCTACAATGATTACGTTAAGAGGGATTGGATAGACTTCAGATCTGCATCAAAGGAAGATTTTATGCGCTTTATAGACGGCAAAAAGGCTATAATCGTAAAGCCTGTTGACGCTACATGCGGTGAAGGCATAAAGAAGTTTAACGTTGCTGATTACGAAACATACGATGCTCTTTACGATGAGCTCAAGGCTTCAAAGGGTATTGACCTTATTGAGGATTATATCGTTCAGCACAGCGAGCTTTCGAGGTTGTACCCGTATTCTGTAAATACTTGCAGAGTAACTACTTTGCTTATAGGCGAGGAGGTACATATTATTGCTACTGCATTGAGAATAGGCAATAACGCCAGCGTGGTTGATAATATCTCAAGCGGCGGTATGTCAGCGCCCATCAACATTCAGACCGGTGCGGTGATCCTTGCGGCTTACGATAAGAGCGGTAATGAATTCAAGGAGCATCCCATGACGGGCGAATCCATAAAGGGATTTGTGATACCTTATTGGGATGAGATAGTAAAAATGTGCAAGGCTGCTGCACTTGTTACTCCCGAAGTGCGTTACAGCGGTTGGGACGTTGCCGTTGCCGAGGATGGCCCGCAGCTCATTGAGGGCAATCATTTGCCGGGCTACAGCGTAATACAAACTCCGCCGTCACATCAGGAGGTAAAAACTTACGGCTTGCTTCCTATGATGAGAGAGCTATTGAAGGACGAATTTAAGATCTAATAACTAAGGCTGGCGACGTTTGTTGTCAGCCTGTAATTAAAAGGAGAAATTTTTATGGAAATGTGGAAAAATACTCCCGGAAGATGTGCTGAGATCCCCCAGCTTGTGTACTATCCTGCAAAAAATAAGACGAGTGATGCTGCAATAGTTATATTCCCGGGTGGAGGATTTGTGGGAAGATCATCTCATGAGGGAAAGGGTTATGCTGAATTCTTGAATGATGCAGGCTATGATGCGTTTGTTTGCAATTACAGAGTTGAGCCCTCATATTATCCGTTGCCGTTGCTTGATGCAAGACGAGCTGTGCGCTGGGTGCGTTACCATGCGGATGAATACGGCATAGATAAGAATAAGATATGCGTTATGGGCTCATCTGCGGGTGGTACTATGAGCGCACTTCTTTCAACGTTCAAGGGAAAGCTTGAATACGAGGGGATCGACGAGATCGACAACGAGAGCTTTATTCCAAACGGACAGATAATTTGTTACGGTTATATCTCTCTTTGCGGTGAGGGCTTAAAGCTTGATTGGGCAAATAAGAGCCTTTTTGGTGAATATAATTCACCTCTTGAGAGCGTTATTTCTCCCGAATTGAACGTTACTCCCGAAACTCCGAAGGCTTTCATATGGCAAACTGCTGAGGATGATTGTTGTGTGCTTGGACATTCGTTGACGTATGCACGCGCCTTGAGAGAAAACAACGTTCCTGTTGAAATGCATATATACCCGTACGGCGGGCATGGCTTGGGCAGAGCGCAGGATGATCCCTACCTGAGCCGCTGGACGGATTGTTTGTTGGATTGGTTAAAAGCGGAGTTTAAGTAAAAGGAGAATTTTTATGGAAATGTGGAAACAAACCCCCGGATTGTTGGGTGAAATTCCCGAGGTTACAATTCCGGGTGTAACGCCCGAAATTCCTCAACTTACATACTATCCGGCACAGAATAAAATAAGTGACGTTGCAATAGTTATATTCCCGGGTGGAGGCTATGGCGGCAGAGCGGATCACGAGGGCAGGGGCTATGCTGAGTTCTTCAACGAAAACGGGATCGACGCATTTGTCTGCGATTACAGAGTATATCCGCACCTTTTCCCGATACCTTTGCTTGATGCAAGACGAGCTGTGCGCTGGGTGCGTTACCATGCAGATGAGTACGGTATCAATAAGAATAAGGTGCTTGTGATCGGTTCGTCTGCGGGCGGAAATCTTGCAACGCTCGTATCAACCTACAAAGAACCCATTGAGTACGAAGGCATTGATGAGATAGATAAAGAATCTCCAATACCGAATGGTCAGATACTCTGTTACCCGGTTGTAACTCTTGAAAATGACGATATCACACATATGGGCTCAAAAAGAGCGCTTTTGGGTGAGGAAAAATTGTTTATGGCAAGTAATATCTCTCCCGAAAATAACGTCAGCACGGATACTCCCAAGGCGTTTATATGGCATACTGCTGAGGATGGCGGTGTAAACGTCATCAATTCTTATATGTACGCCGCAGCCTTAAGAAAAAAGAACGTTCCCGTGGAGATGCATATTTTCCCCTACGGCGGACACGGAATGGGTACTGCAAGCTGGGAGCCGTACGTTGGACGCTGGACAGAGATGCTTCTTGAATGGATAAAGCTTGAATTTGGTGTGTAAATATACAAAATATAAGACCTCGCGACGTTTCTCTGTTGTTCTTAACGGAGAATTAGCGAACACAAAATTTCGGCAGAGGAAACATTTGTTTTCTCTGCCGATTTGTGGTATAATAATTACATTAATGAACGAAGCTAACGCTTCTCTGATGTAATTATTGAACCGTTTAAGGAAGAAACGCGGACGGCGCGTTTCATTGTGGTATAATAATTACATTAATGAATGAAGCTAACGCTTCTCTGATGTAATTATTGAACCGTATAAGGTAGAAAAGCGGACAGCGCGTTTCATTATGGTATAATGATACAGGTGATGTAAATGGACGAACTGAAAAATCGCAAGACCACTCGGTTGAAAGGTGCGGACTATAATCGGAATCAAGCCGTGTTTCTCACGATATGCACGAAAGAAAGGCGCTGCGTT
>SVGF01000139.1 GCA_015056475.1 Clostridiales bacterium | reverse complement strand
TACGCAAAAACAAAAACGTAACACAAACGGGGCTGGCAGAAGCCTTATCTGTGTCCTCTCAATCGGTGAGCAAATGGGAAAACCATTTATCTGCTCCCGACATTACTGTTTTGCCTGTGATTGCACGGTACTTTGGCATAACGATGGACGAGTTGTTTGGCTACCGTCTTGATGCGCTCAACTATAAAGAGCGTTTCATTCGCTTCATGGTGAATAATGGAATGTTACGTTTTGGAGAGTTCACGCTGAAAAGCGGTCGCCTCTCACCGTACCTCATCCACAGCGGCTACAATCTTACAGGAAGTCAAATGTCTAAGCTCGGTGAGTTTTATGCCGAATGTATCAGAGAGCACAGTATTGAGGCAAACTGCCTTATTGGAATTGACAACAGAGAAATCCCACTTGTAATTGCAACAAGCATGACCCTGTTCAATCGGTATGGCATAGATTCAGCGCATTGCGTTGATTATGACATTGAGAATACAGCTTTTGCTTCTCACGAAATAACGCTTATTACCGATGCGTTTACATCGGGTACGTCCCTTTGCGCAGCACTTGAGCAAATCAAAAACAAAATGAATAAATATCCGTCCGACGTAGTAGTTTGCGTTGACAGGATGGAGCGCTCCGATCATTCTTCTCTTTCTGCGAAACACGAAATTGAAAAACGGTATGGAGTAAAAATCCATCCTATCGTAAATGCGGATGATATAATCAAGGCTACCCAAAGCGGCGTAATTACAGCAGGCGAGTATTTTGAAAAGCTAAAAGATTACATGAAGCGTTATAAGGGGGAATAAACATGAACATTGTTGATAAACTGATTGAAAATACGATAAGAACAAAGAATCCGTCCGTTATTGGTCTCGATCCGGATATTGGAAAAATTCCTGCGTGTTACAAGGTTAATGCGAAAAGCAACAATCCCTTTGAGGCAGTAGCAAACGTAATATATGAATTTAATCGTGATGTGATTGATACTGTTGCCGATCTTGTTCCTGCGGTCAAGCCCCAAATGGCATTTTACGAAAAATACGGTTCTTATGGCGTTGCTGCTTTTGAGAAAACGGTCGCATATGCAAAATCCAAAGGACTTGTCGTTATAGAGGACGCAAAGAGGAACGATATTGGAAACACAGCTGGGGCGTATGCAGACGGACATCTCGGATGCGTAGAGCTGCTTGACGGTTCTTGTTCCCCGTCCTTTGATGCTGACTTCTTAACTGTTACACCCTTTTTGGGAAGTGAAAGTCTGCATCCGTTTATTGATGTGTGCGTAAAGAATAGCAAAGGTATCTTTGTCTTAGTCAAGACATCAAACACAAGCTCTGGTGAAATCCAAGATGTCGTTGTTTCGGATGGAATGACGATCAGCCAAAGCATTGCAAAATATGTATCCGAGCAGGCGGATGCTTTCACAGGTGAACACGGGTATTCCTCTATCGGAGCCGTAGTTGGTGCAACCTATCCGGAGGAAGCTGTTTCGCTTAGAAAGTTGATGCCAAAGAGCTATTTTCTTGTTCCCGGTTATGGAGCGCAAGGCGGTAGCGCAAAGGATATTATACCTTGCTTCAATGAAGATGGTCTTGGTGCGATTGTCAATTCTTCAAGAGGCATCCTATATGCACACATGAGCGAAACAGAAAGGCAGCAATGTTCGCGTGATGAATATTTGCAATGCGTAGTGGCCGCGACAATTACAATGAAAACTGAAATATATACTGTATTAAAAAAGAATTACACAAACATGATATATTGATTTTATCTACATAGACTTCGTTTGCAAGCATGGCGCGAAACCCCGAAAGATCTCGGACAATTTTTTGCGCCCATCACCGCCAAGGGGTAAGTGTACCCTCACGGCAAAAATCACGGACTGTTTTTGTGCGATAGCTTTGTATGGAGCAGTGATACCAAAAAAATCCGAGTCGCAAGACTCGGATTTTTCATTTGTGCCTGCAAGGTACAATATCATTTCGAGCAAAGGCGGTACGGTTAACAATTAAGAAATTATTCATCGAGCGTTTTGTTGATCAACGTTCACTTCTATTTTTTGCCAAACATTTGCTCAAAATTGCCAGGGCTTATCATTGAAATATCTTTGAAAATATGATAGAATAAAATGAATAACGGTGTTGGGGAGAGCGTATGGAAATAAAACAAGAGATAAGCGGATTTGAGATAGTTTGCCGCACAAAAAAATTTGACAAACGCGTTCATATACTCCATTGGCACGACAGATATGAATTTTGCCAAGTGCTTACAAACGATCTGCGCATAATAATAGAGGGCAAGGAAATATGCGCGTCTACCGGTGACATGATAGCCATAGGCGAACGTGTGGTTCACCAATTTATAATTGACAACGACGACACCTTTATACGGATAGTGCAGCTTCCGATAAAGCTTTTGCTGAACTTCAAAAGCATGGTCAAGCCACTTAAAACGCACATGAAGGCGGCAGAGATCGAGGCGGTTCCCGATCTCAAGAGCGGACTCAACGCAATCTTTGACATT
>SVGF01000138.1 GCA_015056475.1 Clostridiales bacterium | reverse complement strand
CGGGCTTGATGCCGATGATCTCAGAGAACTTGTCGATAACCTGCTGTGCACCCTTAACGTAGCAAGCTGTACCAAGACAGCAGCCGATAACATACTTACCCTTCGGCTGAAGAGAGAAGAATGAATAGAATGTTACAACACCGTAAATTTCAGCCACAGAAATACCCGTCTTTTCAGAAACGAGTTCCTGTACTTCAAGCGGAATATAGCCGTATTCCTTCTGAATATCACTGAGGATCATCATAAGGGGTGTCTTTTCGTCAACGTATCTGTCGCAGATCTCGGTGATCTGAGCTACTGCCGCTTCACTTAAATGAGCCATAATAGCCTCCTTGTAAAACTGAATTTTGTTGATAAATATACCTTACTAATTATACTACAAAACCGTCCGAATGTCAAGCAAAATTGTGTTTTTTGCAAGATTTCGCCAATTTTTTGCACTTATTAATATGATTTTCGGGTATATTTTCTTTGCTGATCTAAAACAATAAAAACTTATGCGCGCTTATGTGACAAGAGCCAATCATAAAGCTCCTTATTATAAGCGTAATCCCATGCATTGTGACCAACGCCCTCCAAAAGATTGAATTTTACGTCGTCACCTCTACCCTGTGCTCTCAAGGCTTTGATCATGTCTATGCTGTTTGATGGCAAAACAAGATCATCCTTGTCACCGTGGAAAGCCCATACAGGCATAGAAAGCATTCCTGCATTCCAAGGCATACCGCCACCGCAAACAGGAGCAATAGCCGCAAACATCTCAGGAAATTCCATAGCAGTATACCACGTGCCGAAACCGCCCATGCTCAAGCCTGTAAGATACACGCGGGATTCGTCGATATCGTACTTTTTGATCATATCCTTAATAAATTGTCCTATCTCCTGGACATGAGCCGCCCACGTGGAGTCATTCTTGCACTGCGGCTGAATAAGTACACAATCATATTCATTATCAAGCGTCAGTATTTTTGAAAAGCCATGAACCTCAACCTCGCCTATAACTGAGTCTGAGCCGTCACCGCGCTCTCCTGCTCCGTGCAAAAGCACTATCAATGGAAGTCCATGCTTCATTTCTTTTGGAAGCCTTGCAATATATGGAAATATTGCACTGCCGTCATTGCAAACTTCTCGTATCATTTGTAAATCACCTTTCTTTTGTTTAATTACACTACGGATACACCGTATCAAGTATATAATAATATATTTGAGGTCATTTGTCAAGTACTATTTTTTATATTTGGCTTAATTTACAAAAAATTTCGGTACACAAATTATGCGCACCGAAACAGTATTTGATTTAACCTCTATTCTTTTTGTGGGACATAAACCAATTCAAAAGCTTGTCGTCATTGTATGCGTAAAGCTCAGCAGTATGATCGATACCGGGAATGATATCAAGCCTTATATCTTCGACCTTACCAACCTTTTTCATCGCCTCTACCATATCAATGCTGTTTGACACCTTGACACATTTGTCATCCTCACCGTGAAAAGCCCATACAGGCATGTCAAGCTGGTCTGCATAAGCAGGAAGTCCGCCGCCCATAACCGGTGCTATCGCCGCAAAAAGCTCGGGGAATTCAATAGCCGTAAACCACGTACCGAATCCGCCTATGCTTACTCCCGTGAGGTACACTCTGTCCTCGTCCGCATCGAATTTTTTGATCATGCTCTTTACAAATTCGCCAAGCTCAATTGTGTATGAAGACCACATTTTGCCCTTGCAAAGCTGCGGAGAAACCAGAATACAATCTACCTCCCTATCCAAAGGCAAAAGCTCCGCAAAGCCGTAGCCCTCAACCTTGTCAAGCATTTCATTGGAGCCGTCACCGCGAAGACCTGAGCCGTGCAATGAAACCACAAGCGGAAGCTTGCTTTTCATATTTGTTGGGATTCTCAGCACATAGGGGAATTTTTCACTGCCGTCGTTACACAGAATTCTTTTCATATAATCGCCTTTCGTTTTTCATTATGCAATAATTATAAAACAATACAACTGTGTTGTCAATATATTTTTGAGAAAAAAGGCGCACGGATTTATCCGCACGCCAATATATACATATTACTTTGCTCTTACTATCAACTGTGAAGCAGTTGTAAGACCTACCATAAGTCCGTTCTCGTCAACCATTGCCATTTCGCAGGTGGAGATATCCTCCCAAGCGTTATTTGCAACGTTGAACCACTCCACTTCACCGTTAAGGCCCGTAAGTGTAACAAGGTGCTCTCCGCCGTCACTTTCGCAGCAACGCTTGTCCGTTATGATGATAGTTCCGTCATCAAAGAAGCTTAAAACAGCGTCACAGCCTATAACCTTACCCGCATTACGGAATTCAGTATAAGGAATCGTTTCGTGGCTGTATGAACCATCCTCATTTGCAAGATGGAACACCATATCAAGTTGCTTGTCAAAAAGCATTGTACCTACAATGTTTGCGTAATCGTTTGCATTCTTTGCAATGTACCAACGCTCTGTCTTTTCGTTATCCTTTGTGTACAAGCCGTAATCGTGACCCGTATAGAATACAAACTGCTCTATATAC
>SVGF01000034.1 GCA_015056475.1 Clostridiales bacterium | reverse complement strand
ATATGATATAAATCCCCTTCACGCCCGAGAGGGCATATCGCATCGAAGATATATCGCACGCGATAGCGTATATCGCAAATCCCGTAAGGGATTTATATCGCTGCGTAGTATCCTTAAGGGCACTACGCATAGTTGGCGATCGTCAAGAGTATAAAGCCGGAATTATCTATCGGAGTATCCATCAGTAAACGTTATTCTGCCCTGCGGCGCTGAATATTCATTTCCGATAACACCGTTAAGGTAGTCAACTATATAACGTTCAAGCACCTCAACGTCAAGCACGCCCTCAGCGTCAATTATTCTTGCGTCCTTGAACATGGACATTCCTCCGCCGTAATCAAGGATGAAGTAATTGAAGCCGGATATTATATACTTTCCGTCAAGCTCAAGCGGAAGATATTCCCCCGTAGCATTGTCAAGGATCTTCACGTTATAAACTCTGTAATCCCCGTCCACACCTGTAAAGAAGCCGTTTTCATCAAGCTTAACAGATGAATCGATATTGCTGTTGACAGAGAAAGTAACTCCCGATGCGTGTGGGAAGGAGCCGTCTTCATTGGGGTAATTCATCATGCCCATTTCAAGCATATCAAGCAATATCTGACCTGTGATCTCGGCGGTAACTACTTGATTGTTGAATGGGAATACAGAGAATATATCGTTAAAGCTTATATCTCCTGCTTTTATCATTGAGCGTAGTCCGCCACCGTTTACAAAGCTGATATCTGTGCCCGTAACTATGCGCAGCGCGTCTGAGCAGAGATTACCGAGATTCGTTTCTGCATTTCTTACTATCCTGTCACCGTTTTCATTATGGGTATTGAGATCAATGGCTGTTTCTCCAATCTTACGGTTGCCGAGCTGAGAATAATCGTTGTTTATGCTTTCGATCAAAGCGTACGTCAAAGGATCAGTCTTTTCATATGATTGGGTTTTGATAAGCTGGGTATCCAGACCATCTTTTGTGATCGTAAGCTTACCTATGTGCTCAAATTTTGTTCCTGTAGAGGAGAGTATAACGTCGTCGCCACTCTTGTCTTTAACTGTGATCTCCTCAATTACGCTGTGTGAATGCGCATCAAGCACAGCGTCAAAGCCGTCGGTATTTTCAATTATGTCCGTGACATCATCAATATCGCCTGATTCGCTGTATCCAACATGTGAAAGTGCAATAACGTAATCTGCGCCTGCGGACTTTGCGGCATCAATATTATTCTGGATGACTTCATAGAGTCTGTTATTATTGAAAGTGTAGATGACCTCGCCGTCCTCGTTCATAAACTGTGACGGGTTTGTTGAGGTTATAGTATCGGGAGTTGTAATTCCGACGTAGGCAACGTCAGTTCTGCCGTATGATACTATAACATAAGGGTCAAAATAAGCGCTATCGTCATTTATTCTTGTAAAATTGCACGAAAGAAAGCTTGTATTTGATAACTCATTAAGCTCATTCAGCCTTGCAAGCTGATAATCAAATTCGTGGTTGCCAAGCGCTATTGCGTCATATCCAACCTTATTCATAATTTTAATTATGTATTCACCCTTTGAAACAGCACCGAGTGTGCCGCCTTGAACAAAGTCACCGCAGGATACCACACCAACGTGCTTGTAAGTATTCAAAAGCTCGTTTTTCATTGCCGCAAGTTTGGAATATCCGCTCACCTCGCAATGAACGTCATTTTCATACAGAATAACTATTGGCTCAAAGCTGTTGTAATGATTGAATATTACAGCGGATGCTGTAACACACAAAACAATGCATATGCAAAGTAAAATGCTGACTAATTTTTTGTTTTTCATGATCGATCCGTCTCCGCAAAGATTTTTTAGGCTTTGTGCTTCGATAACGAAGCGTAATCAGCCGATGGTATAATTATATCACATAAAGCTTGTGATTTCAATAAAATTCTGCGACTGTAAAAGGTGATATTATTATTACGATTATATGTTACCTGTACTTATTTTGTTTTTTGATATTCCGTATACCGTAATTCTTTTGGTACAATAATAATACAAACCAAATTACAGGGAGAGTATTATGAAGAAACGAAACTTAACAACACAAATAATAAAAGAATATGAGCTTTACTTAAAGGATGAAGAACGAAGCTGTGCCACTATAAAAAAATATATGCGCGACATTCGCGCTTTTGTGCGATTTTTGGGGGAAGATGAGATTACAAAGCAAAAGGTGCTTCAATATAAAAGTGCATTGAGCAATAATTATGCTGTTTCAAGCGCAAATTCAATGCTTGCAGCACTGAATTCCTTTTTTCGGTTTTGCGGATGGGGAGATCTGCGCGTAAAGCAGTTCAAAATGCAGCGCGAGGCGTATTGCTCAAAGGATAAAGAGCTTACCCGCACGGAATACGTAAGATTGCTTTCTGCAGCAAAGCAAAAGTGTAACCTGCGGCTTAATTTAATTATCCAGACGATATGCTCAACAGGTATTCGTGTGAGTGAGCTGAGGAATATATCATTTTGAGGCAGGGGAACGGTATAATATCACCCTCACCGCAACGGGCTCGGCAAGCACCGCGTATTGTATTTTTATCTCAGGTGGCAATGAGTATTACACCGCGCAGATCTCAACAGCAGAGCTGAATAATATAATGACTTTTGATGTTCAGTTCAGCGCACAAACTGACGTTAAGATAATCCCGCGCTGGGGAACGTCATCCAAGCCTAACGAGGAAAGAACGTTTGCTGACGGCAAGTATTATTTCGATTGGGCAGAAAGCACCCCGTAGCCTGTTACTCAGCCCGACGAGGAGAGTAATTATAATGAATAAACTGACGGTAAAGCAGCTGATATGGGAGTAATTCCGTATCGGCTGTTTTTTATTGTGATATTAATTATTAAACCGGTTTTGTGTTGCTTGTATTTAACAAAAAGTAAAATATTTTTTATAAAGTAGCTTTTTTAAAAAAGGAAAAAGAATATTTGTGTCGAATATACGTAGTGGAGTGTATAAGATACCGGGGAGGTGTGCTTTTTGATAAGAGAACAGCTTGAACAGATCGAGGCAGATACGCTTTGCCAATATGCCACGCTCAGTTGTAATTCGTTGGGCAGGGTAAAGCCGATTGAAAAATGTACGGTGAGAACTGAGTTTCAGCGTGACCGTGACAGAATTCTGCATTCAAAGGCGTTCAGACGCCTTAAGCATAAAACTCAGGTTTTTATGGCTCCTCAGGACGATCATTACAGAACAAGATTAACGCATACTCTTGAGGTATCACAGATAGCAAGAACAATATCAAGATGCCTCAGATTGAACGAGGACTTGACCGAAGCCATTGCTTTGGGGCACGATCTTGGGCATACTCCCTTTGGCCATGCATGCGAAAGATCGCTCAATAAGCTTATGCCAAACGGCTTTGCGCATAATCTGCACAGCCTAAGAGTTGTTGACGTGCTTGAAAAGGATTATGAGGGCTTGAATCTGACCTTTGAGGTAAGAAATGGTATTGCTTGTCATACCGGCAACCAAATTCCAAAGACATTGGAGGGGCAGGTCATCCGCTTAAGTGACAGAATTGCATACATAAACCACGATATTGATGACGCCATAAGAGCCAAGATGCTTAAAAACGATTCCTTGCCTAAGGAATGTATAAAGGTGCTTGGTAATTCACACGGCGAAAGAATAAACAGAATGATACTTGACGTTGTTGAAAACAGCAAGGATTATTCTTCTATAAAAATGAGCGACGAGGTTTGGCAAGCGACTGATGAGCTCAGAAATTTTTTGTTTGAGAACGTTTACGTTGATACTATCGCTCAGACCGAAAACTCAAAGGCTTGCGCAATAGTAAATATGTTGTTTGAGCATTTTACACAGAATTCTAACGAGCTCCCCGAGGAGTATCAACAGCATATTGATATTTACGGTGTTCAGCAGATAGTTTGCGACTATATTGCAGGAATGACCGACCTTTATGCTATAAAGCTTTTTGAGGAGATATTCGTTCCAAAGGTTTGGACGGGGTCCGATCTGTAAAAGAAAGGAGAGGCAATGGCGCAGGATACGTTTTCTGAATTTTTAGCCGAATTAAAAGAAAAAAACGATATAGTTTCGGTGGTTTCCTCGTACGTGCCTTTGACGAGAAAGGGTAGGCACCATTGGGGTTGCTGTCCGTTCCATAATGAAAAAACACCGTCATTCAGCGTAAATGAGGATCTGCAGATATATAAATGCTTTGGTTGCGGTGTTGCGGGCGACGTTATAAAGTTCGTTCAAGAAAAAGAACGAATAGATTTTAACGGGGCTGTTAAGATACTTGCCGACAGAGTGGGTATGGAGATACCGAAATTTAACGGCTCGGATACTCAGGCTGATAAAAAGAGAAGCGAGCTTTTATCCATAATGAATGCGGCACAGGAGTATTTTGTTGCAAATCTCTCAAAGCCCATGGCTGCAGCGGCTAACGATTACATAGCAAAGCGCGGATTAAGTAAGAAGGTTGTTGAGAGCTTTGGTTTGGGATACGCGCCCGAGGGATGGGAAAACCTAAAGACTTACCTTGTAGGGCTTGGCTTTTCGGCAGACTCGGTGAATGAAACGGGGCTTTTGACTGTAGGAGATAAGAAATCTTACGATAAATTCCGCAACAGGATAATGTACCCGATAATCGATGAAAAGGGCAATATAATTTCGTTTGGCGGAAGAATAATAGATCCAAACGATACTCCAAAATATATGAATTGTCCGCAGACTTTGCTTTACGATAAATCAAATACGTTGTACGGCTTGAATATCGCCAAGAATTACGCAAGAGCCGCAGGATCACTTATAATAGTTGAGGGGTATATGGACGTTATATCCATGCATGAGTATGGATATAATACAGCTGTGGCTTCGTGCGGTACGTCGTTAACTCAGCAGCAGGCAAGAAAGATAAAACGTTACGTAGATAAGGTCTACATAGGTTATGACGGTGACGGTGCAGGGCAAAAGGCAACACTGAGAGGTCTTGACATATTAAAAGCCACGGGGTTGGACGTCCAGGTGCTTTCTTTTCCGGACGGTTGCGACCCGGATGACACATTAAGAAAGTATGGAAAAGAATATTTTGACGACATAATAGCAAATGCCAAAAAGCTTGAGGAATTCAAGATCGAAAAGATATTCTCCTCCTATGATCTTAAGAAAAACGATCAGAAGCTTGCAGCTGCTAAAGCCGCTATGGAGATCGCCTCAAAGGTCACGCTTGACATTGAGAGGGAAAAATATATTGATATGATCGTTAAGAATACGGGATATTCGCAAAGAGCCGTATCAAACGATATTGACAGAATGGCTGGCAAAGCTCCGCAAGCCACAAATCAACAGCCTACGGGTGACAGTTCGCGAGGCTCAATAATTGCCAAAAAGCCCGTTATAAAACAGCCGCAAACGAATCAAAAGGATTCGCATGCTGAAATAAGGCTCGTTTGCCTTATGATGAGGGACAAGCCCATTGCAGAGGCTGCATTAAAGATAGTGAATGCTACCTGCTTTGAGGATATGACCTGCAAAGAAATAGTAAATGGTATTCAAGCGGTATTTGATAGTGGTGATACGTTTGATTCCGCGACTGTGATCTCAAAGATCAAACAGGATGAGGAATTGATATCAAATGCTTACAACGTTTTGATGACGGAGGTCAATACGCTTGACCCTGTCAGTGAAGCGGTAGAATATGCAAAAAAGGTTCGCCGACAATATTATTTAAGGCGAGCAAAGCAGATGCAGGACAAGGCAAACGCTATGATAGCGGACGGTAAAATAGCCGATGAAGAATGTCAAAGGCTTATAAAAGAAATTGGTCGGTATAAGACCTTAGCAAAAGAGATAAAATAATTAAAACTTAAGATGAGATGGATTGCAAAAGCCGAAAGGAGATTAAGGTATGAGTTATGAAAACGACGATATCATGCTTGATGAAGACATGATCGATGATGAGGGAATTGTTGATATTGATGGCTACGACGATTACAGCGAATACGTTGAGATCGAGCTTGACGAGGGTATTGCTCCTACAAAGGATGAAAAATGCAGAGAACTTATTGAGAGAGGTCAGGAAAAGGGATTCCTTACATATTCCGAGATAATCGACGCATTCGATAACGTTGATATCGAGCCGGATGAAATTGAGGATTTCCTTGAAAATCTGAAAGTACTCAATATTACTATTGATGAAGATCTTGACGAAAAAAAGATCGATGAGAATTTTATTGAATTACCCGACAGCGTCAGAATAGACGACCCTGTAAGAATGTATTTGAAGGAGATAGGTAAAGTACCGCTTCTTCTTACAGATGATGAAATAGAGCTTGCCAAGAGAATTGAGCTTGGCGACGAAGCCGCAAAGCAAAGACTTGTTGAAGCTAACCTCAGACTTGTTGTAAGTATCGCTAAGAAGTATCTTAACCGCGGTATGTTCTTCCTTGATCTTATTCAGGAGGGTAATATGGGTCTTATCAAGGCTGTTGACAAGTTTGATTACCGTAAGGGTTACAAGTTCTCAACTTACGCTACTTGGTGGATAAGACAGGCTATAACAAGATCCATTGCAGATCAGGCAAGGACCATCCGTGTGCCTGTTCATATGGTTGAGACCATCAACAGAATGAACAGAATTCAGAGAAATATGCTCCAGACTCTCGGTCGTCAGCCCAATCCCGAGGAATTGGCTAAGGAAATGAATATGAGCATCGAAAAGGTGAGAGAGATCCTTAAGGTCGCTCAGGACCCTGTATCTCTTGAAACACCTATCGGTGAGGAAGAAGACAGCCATCTTGGTGATTTTGTTCAGGATGACGACATTATGTCACCCTCCGATTCTACTTCATACAATCTTTTGAGAGAACAACTTATGGACGTTCTTGAAACGTTGACAGACAGAGAAAAGAAGGTCCTAATGCTCAGATTCGGTCTTATCGACGGCAGAGCTCATACTTTGGAAGAGGTCGGCAGAACGTTTGACGTTACCAGAGAGCGTATAAGACAGATCGAAGCTAAGGCACTCAGAAAGCTTCGTCATCCTTCGAGAAGTAAGCGACTCAAGGATTTCCTTAACTCATAATTTATGGCAGTCAGCGACGTTGTATATTGGGTATGGTATTCGCAAATAAAGGGCATAAGCAATGCTGTAAAGCTTAAGCTTATTGATATGATGGAATCACCAAAGGAAATATTTACCTCATCGGGCGAATGCTTGAGAAGGATGAACGTTTCACCCAAGATCATCGACAAAATTGCATATGCGGCAAGCATTGATAATATTGAAAGATATATTTATCTTCTGCAAAAGCATAACGATATAGATATAGTAACTTATTTCGATTATCAGTATCCTAAGCTTTTGACTGAGATAGAAGATCCGCCTTTGGTGCTTTATTACAAGGGTGATCTTTCGGTATTGAATGCACGGTGCATTGCCATGGTCGGCACAAGAGATGCCACCAACAAGGGTAAATATCACGCAAGAAGCTTTGCACAGGAGCTTGCCGCGCAAGGCTATACAATTGTCAGCGGCATGGCAAAGGGTATCGATTTTTACGCACATATCGGAGCACTTTCAACAGGTAAGACTTGTGCGGTGCTTGGTTGCGGAGTGGACGTGGTATATCCTGCAGAAAACAGGGATCTTTATAATAAGATCTGCAATAACGGTCTTGTGTTGTCTGAGTTTTTACCGTCACAAGGTCCGCAAAGATGGAGCTTTCCCGTCAGAAACAGGATCATCAGCGGGCTTTGTCAAAGCACGTTTCTTGTTGAAGCACCTCAAAAGAGCGGTGCTATCAACACGGTTGATAATGCGCTTGAACAAAACAGGGACGTCTTTGTTTTGTATGACGACAGTGATTCAAAGGAATTTGCCGGCAACAGAAAACTCATTGAGGACGGCGCAACACCAGTTCATGACCCGTACGATATTATGAATAATACGGGATTTACTGCATATGATTCACCGAGAAGTATGATCTCTCTCACTAAGGATCCTGAGCCGATTTCGGCTATCGAAGATAAAATTGCTTTGGATGACGTTGTCACCGAAGTTATGCCTCAGGAAAAGGATGTTTCCTTACTTAGTGACGATGAGAGGATCGTATATACACTCATAAAGGGCGGAGTTGCACATTTTGACGATATTGTAAGCAGCTCGGGTCTTGGTGTATCTGCAGTGGGCTTTGCTTTAACTATGCTTGAATTTAACGGATATATCGAGCAGAGTGCGGGCAAGCACTATAAAGTGAAATAATTATATATAAAATATAAGGATATAAATTTATGGCAAAAAAGCTTATAATCATAGAATCTTTGGGTAAGATCAAAACGATCAAAAAATGTCTTGGGTCTACTTATGACGTTGAGGCATCGATCGGACACGTAAGAGATCTTCCCAAAACAACTCTGGGTATTGAGATCGACAATGATTTTAAGCCCAGATATAAAATATTAAAGGACAAGAAGGAAACCGTAGAAAAGCTCAAGGCTCAAGCCAAAAAAGCTGATATGGTTTACCTTGCAACTGACCCTGACCGTGAGGGTGAAGCTATCGCCTGGCATTTGCAGGAGCTTTTGAAGCTTGATGAAAAGAAAGTTTGCAGAATAACGTTTAACGAGATCACCAAATCTGCCATAACTCAGGCGATAAAGCATCCCAGAAAGCTTAATATGGATCTGATCGATGCACAGCAGGCAAGACGAGTGCTTGACAGATTGGTAGGCTATCAGATAAGCCCTATTTTGTGGCATAAAATAAAATCACATTTGTCCGCAGGCAGAGTACAGTCCGTTGCTGTAAGACTTGTTTGTGACCGTGAGGAAGAAATAGAGAACTTCGTTTCAAGGGAATATTGGACTTTGAATGCAAACGTAAAGCACGCAAATTCCAAAAAGAAGCTCGATATTGAATATTACGGAAATGCCAATGGCAAGCAGGCACTTGAATGCATTGGTGACGTTGAAAAAGTAAAGGCATCGTGCACGGATACTTTTAAGGTTGCGTCCATTAAGCATTCCACAAGAGAAAAGCATCCCGCACCGCCGTTTATTACAAGCACACTCCAGCAGGAGGCGTTCAAAA
Organism: Clostridiales bacterium; assembly: GCA_015056475.1. GTDB lineage: Bacteria > Bacillota > Clostridia > HGM11327 > HGM11327 > SIG351. Next base: position 10,088 of record SVGF01000034.1, on the reverse strand, counting down.
ACTTGAATTTCTCTACTTCAAGAACCATGAAGAATGCACAGGAGATTTACGAGGGTGTTGAGATAAAGGGCAGAGGTACGGTTGGTCTTATAACCTATATGAGAACTGACTCCACACGTGTTTCCGACGAGGCGCTCACAAGCGTGAGAGAGGCTATTGCCGAGAGATACGGCAACGAATACCTCCCTGCTACACCTAATCAGTTCAGCAAAAAGAAAAATGCTCAGGATGCTCACGAAGCTATCCGTCCTACTTATATTGAGCTTACTCCCGAAAGTATTGCGGATTCACTTTCGAGCGATCATCTGAAGCTTTATAAGCTTATTTACAACAGATTTATTGCATCCCAGATGAAGTCTGCAATTTATGACACTTCTGCTGTTGATATTGAGAATAACGGCAACGTATTTAAGATCAACGGTTCAGTATTGCGATTTGACGGCTACAAAAAGATATACGAGGATGAGGATAAGCAGGAATCAAAGGATAAGATCCTTCCCGATATGAACGTTGGCGATGAATTAAAGCATATTGAATTTAAGGAGCAACAGCACTTTACACAGCCCACACCAAGATATACCGAAGGCTCGCTTGTTAAAAAGCTTGAGGAGCTTGGAATCGGCAGACCTAGTACTATTGCGCCGACGATCGCACTCATTCTTAAGAGAAACTATATAAAGAAAGAACAGAGAGCTCTTTATCCCACGGAGATCGGCAGAATTGTAAACGGAATACTTATTGATTATTTTGATGAAGTAATATCCTACGACTTTACTGCTCAGATGGAAAACAGCCTTGATGAGATAGAGGACGGTAACGTTAAGTGGACAAAGGTCATCCACGATTTCTACCCGAATTTTGCTAAAATGGTAGAAAATGCGGAATCCTCCATTGAAAAGGTCAGTCTTGAGCCTGTGGTTTCGGACGTACCGTGTGATGTATGCGGCAGTATGATGGTTATTAAGGATGGCAGATTCGGTCAATTCCTTGCTTGCCCCAATTATCCGGAGTGTACTTTTACTAAAGCTATAGTTGAGGAAGCCGGTTATAATTGCCCAAAGTGCGGCAAGCCTCTCATTTATAAAAAGAGCCGTAAGGGCATGAGATTTATGGGCTGCAGCGGTTACCCCGAGTGTAATTTTGCAACAACTTATCCGCCCACGGGCAGAAAATGCCCCATTTGCGGTGAATATACCGTGATAAGAGAAACCAAAAAGGGCAAGACTGAGATCTGTAAGGATTTTAAGTGTAAATACAAAGTAGAATATGAAGAATAATATTACTATAATAGGTGCAGGTCTTGCAGGTTGTGAGGCTGCATGGCAGTTAGCTAACAGAGGAATTCACGTTGATTTGTGGGAGATGCGCCCCGAAAGCACTACTCCCGCACACACTACGGGGCTTTTCGGAGAATTGGTCTGCAGTAACTCACTAAAATCGTCCGCGCTTACAAATGCGTGTGGTCTTCTTAAAGAGGAAATGCGTTTGTATGATTCTCTCATAATAAAGGCTGCTGATGAAAATTGCTTGCCCTCGGGTGCGGCTTTGTCCGTAGACAGAGAGAAATTTGCCGAATATATTACGGCGGCTATAACCTCACATCAAAACATTAACGTTATAAAGGGCGAATACACGGATCCTATAACGGATAATACTATTATTGCCACAGGTCCTTTGACTTCAAGCGCGCTTTGCCAAAGATTAAAGGAACTTTTGGGTAAGGATTTTCTTAATTTCTTTGATGCTTCTGCGCCCATAGTGGATGCAGACAGCATAGATCTGTCGCGCTGCTTTATGGGCTCAAGATATGGTCAAGGTAATGACGATTATATAAACTGCCCCATGACAAGGGATGAATATTACGCATTCGTTGATGCACTATTGACAGCGGAAGTTGCCGACGTGCACGGGTTTGAAAAGGATATGGTTTTTGAAGGCTGTATGCCCGTTGAGGTAATGGCACAGAGAGGCAGGGACACCTTAAGATTTGGTCCGTTAAAGCCCACAGGCTTTGAAAACGCTGACGGAAAGCGTCCGTTTGCAGTTGTGCAGTTGAGATCGGAGAATGCTGAAAATTCTATGTATAATCTCGTAGGATTCCAGACACACTTAAAATTCCCCGAACAAAAGAGGATCTTTTCTATGATACCCGGTCTTGAGAATGCAAATTTTATGAGATATGGTGTTATGCATATGAATACTTACATAGATTCTCCCAGACTTCTGGATTCTTGCTACAGCCTTAAGACTGACCCGACAATTTATGTTGCAGGTCAGCTTTCGGGCGTTGAGGGTTACGTTGAATCTGCGGCTTCGGGACTGACGGCAGGTATTTGTGCGGCATCAAGGATCCTTTCAGGTCAGAATGTCAGCTTACCAAAGGAATCTGTTATAGGCGCGCTTGCATCGTATATTTCAAATCCGGGTGTGTTTAATTTTCAGCCAATGAACGCAAATTTCGGAATAGTGCCCAAAATACTCGACAAGATGTCAAAGGCAGAAAAAACAGCCATGTATGCAAGCAGATCTTTGGATAAGACAAAAGAATTTATAGAAAATTCATATTGGCTTTTTAATTAAAATGTATAATTGATCTACAATGATAAATAAGGAGTAAAAATATATGTTATTAGAGGCAACAACTATTATCGCCGTAAAAAAGGGCAACGAGTGTGCCATCGGCGGTGACGGTCAGGTAACAATGGGGCAGAGTGTAATAATGAAGCACACTGCCAGAAAGGTTAGAAGAATTTACGACGGACGGGTGCTCATAGGCTTTGCGGGTTCAGTTGCGGATGCTTTTGCACTTTCCGAAAAATTTGAGGATAAGCTCCGTCAATTCAGCGGAAATCTTCCCAGAGCTGCTGTTGAGCTTGCGTCTGAATGGCGTCAGGATAAGGCTATGCGCCAGCTTGAGGCTATGCTTATTGCACTTGATAAGGACAATTTGCTCATCGTTTCTGGCACGGGTGAGGTTATAGAGCCCGACGACGGTATTGCGGCTATAGGATCGGGCGGAAACTACGCATTTGCCGCAGCTAAGGCGTTAAAGGGCAATACGGATATGTCCGCAAAGGAGATAGTTCAAAAATCCATGGAGATTGCGGCTTCTATTTGCGTATTTACAAACGACAATATCTACGTTGATGAAATATGATCTGCAAGGGGGAATAAAAAATGAGTAGTTTTGTAAGCACAATGACACCCAAGCAGATTGTTGAAGCTTTGGATAAATACATTATAGGCCAGAAGGATGCAAAAATGGCTGTTGCGGTTGCGCTCCGTAACAGATACAGAAGAAGCCTTTTGAGCGACGACATAAGAGAAGACGTAACGCCGAGAAATATCATCATGATAGGACCAACAGGTGTTGGTAAAACGGAGATAGCAAGAAGACTTTCGAAGCTCGTTAATGCGCCTTTTGTTAAGGTTGAGGCAACCAAATACACCGAGGTTGGCTACGTGGGCAGGGACGTTGAGTCCATGGTGCGCGACCTTGTTGAGGATGCAGTAAGGCTCGTTACCCGAATGAAAGAAAAGGAAGTTGAAGCGAGAGCAACAGAATTGGCAGAGGAAAGAGTTCTTGACCTTATTCTTCCAAATCTTAAGCAACCCGAAAGACCGTTTGAAACATCTGCAACAAGCACAAATCTGCCAACACTTACAACGAGGGATAAGTATCGTACAAGATTGAGAGAGGGCAGACTTGATAACCTCCCCGTTGAGATAGAGGTTGAGGACTCTCAGCCCATGAACGCAATTGGCATTATGGGCGGCATGAATGACGATATCATGTCACAGATGCAGGATGCACTTGAAAGCATGATGCCAAAGCGCAGAAAGAAAAAGCAGACAACTGTTGCAAATGCTGTTAAGATCTTAAAGGAAGAAGAAGCAAAGAAGCTTATCAATATGGATGATGTTACAACGCTTGCACTTGAAGCTGCGCAAAGGGATGGTATCATTTTTATTGATGAAATCGATAAGATCGGCTCAAAGGGCTCGGGTCACGGTCCCGACGTTTCGAGAGAGGGCGTGCAGAGAGATTTCTTGCCCATAGTAGAGGGTACAACCGTAAATACAAAGTACGGCGTTGTTAAAACGGATCATATTCTCTTTATTGCGGCGGGTGCTTTCCACATGACTAAGGTTACAGACCTTATTCCTGAGCTTCAGGGCAGATTCCCCATAAGAGTTGAGCTTTCGAGCCTTTCGGAGAACGATTTTAAGCAGATCCTTACAGACCCCGAAAACGCGCTTATCAAGCAGGAAACCGCGCTTTTGGAGACTGAGGACGTACATCTTGTTTTTACCGATGATGCTATTGCTCAGATCGCTCACATGGCATATATGATGAATGAGACCATGGAGGAGATAGGCGCAAGAAGGCTCCATACAGTTATGGAAACTTTGCTTGAGGAGATCTCGTTCAGCGCAGATGAGCATCAAGGACAGACCTTTACTATCGATGCGGATTACGTAAAGACGCGCCTTGAAAAGGTTTACAAGGAAACTAATCTGAATAAGTATATTTTGTGACAGGAGATATAAATGGCTAACTTATTTCAAAGGATGTATATAGGAGATCCTAATAAACGTAAGGATCTCACAAAGAAGGCAGTAAAAGAGCAGTCGAGATTCAGTCTTTTCTTTACAATTATAAAGGTCAGAGGTCTTAACCTTTTGGGGTTGAATCTTTTGTATTCGCTTTTCCTCATACCTACGTATTTTATTGTGTATTTTGCATTCTATCATTACGGTATGGGCATGCAGGAGGGTAACCCCATGACGTTTCAGGACGTAGTGCTGTATATCTATTTCCTGTTTCCATGTTTTTTGATTGCATGTCCGGGTACTTTAGGTTTTACAAACGTACTCCACAGATGGGCTAACGATGAGCATGCGTGGATGAGTGATTTTTGGACGGGCATAAAAAAGAACTGGAAGCAGGGATTGTTGGTTACGGTTATAAACTACGTTGCAATCGTGTTCCTTATATATTGCATTTGGTTCTGGTATTCGCTTTCTACCATGACTTCAGAGAATCCCACAATTAACACATTCTACTCATTGGGTCTTTATATTTCATTCTTCCTTATTGGTTGTGTGTTTGTGTATTTTGCTGTACATATGTACGTTTTCCCGATGATGGTGCGTTACAAGCTCAAAATTAAAGAAATCTATAAATTCTCTGCGATACTTGCATTCAGAAACCTTTTTGGTACTATTGCGCTTATATTCTTTGTTATCGCGGTGATGTTCTTCATTGTCAGCGTTCCGTTTATGCAGTATTTGATACCTGTGGTATTCCTCTCATTCACGTATCTTGTAATATACGTTCATATGGGCTGGGTATTTAACAGAAACGTATTCCTTGACGTAAAGGATTATTGATATGGAGCAATTCTCTGAATTTGCGTACGTTTACGACGAGTTGAACGTAAATTACGATAAAGAAACGATAATCTCCCGCATGAAAGCGTTGCTTTGCGGCAAGAGAGATATTGTTGACCTTTGTTGCGGTACGGGTGACGTTGCTATTGCACTTTACAAGGCGGGGTTTAAGGTTACCGGAATAGATATTTCCGAGGATATGCTTAACGTTGCGACCGAAAAGGCGATGGAGCAAGGCGCAAGAATACAGTTTATCTGCGAGGATGCAAGAGATTTTGCGGTAATGAAAAAGGCAGACGCTGTGTATTCGCTCACGGACGGAATGAATTATCTTTTGGGGGATAATGATCTCAAAAAGGCGTTTGAGTCGGTTTACAACGCATTGAATACTGATGGACTGTTTATTTTTGACGTCAGCACTGCGTATAAATTTGAAAATCAATTGAAGGATAAGACTTATACGTTTGATTTTGATGATGAATTTGTTGTCTGGCAAAGTGAATATGATCCTCAATCAAGCATATGCACTATGACTATTACAGGTTTTATGCGTGAAAGGAAGGATCTCTATTCAAGGTTTGACGAGGAGCACAAGCAAAGAGCCTATTCGCACGGTGAAATAGTAAATATGCTTGAAGGCTCGGGCTTTGAGCTTTGCGGCGCTTATGATGCGTATTCCGAAGAATGCTTTAACGATAAGAGCGAGAGAATTCTTTACGTTGCCAAAAAGATGGACAAGAGGTAATTATGGAATCGTGCACAATTATTAAATCTATATCAAAGGATAGAAGAATACGACTCATCATTGCGGAGCTGAGCAGTATAACCGATAAGATCAATTCCATTCACAAGGTTGATGATAAAAACAGAACACTTCTTGAGCAGACTGCAATAGGTACTGTGCTTTTGGGCTGCGACTTGAAAAACGATGGCACAAACGTAAGCGCTGTATTAAGGTCGGATGACGGCGCTATGTCCGCAGTTGTCATATATGATTTTGCGGGCGGTATAAGAGGTTATTTCAGAACTCAACTTGCCGAACAAGGCTTTGAAGCGCTTAACGGCGCAGGCTCACTTACGGTAATGTGTGATGACGGCAGAGTTGGACTTTATACTTCAACGATTCCGCTTTCATCTGCTTCAATGCAAGAGAGTCTTGAGATATATCTTAAGGACTCCATGCAACACGAGGGAGTTTTACGCTTGAGTAATAACAAAGCTTTTGGTGTGTTGATCTCGCCAGTGTTGAACGATGAGATCAGCTTTGTAATTGACCGAAAAGATGAATTTGAGCTCTTGTCGGGCAAATTAGAGGTTCAGATCAAAAAAGACGACGTATATTCATTGCTTGAGGAGCACGGATTTGATATTCTGGATGAAAGTGATCCGTATTGGACGTGCACCTGCTCAAAGGAAGCAATGGAAAACGTTATAAAATCAGTTGGTAAGACTGAGGCTTTGTCTATTATAGAAGAAATGGGTAAGGTAGAGGTGTCCTGCCCGTATTGCAAAAAAGCATACAGCTTTGATAATAACGATATTGACGAGCTGTTTGATGATAAGACTATTTAACGATTGTTAGGAGGAGGAAATATGTCTTTCGAAACATATAAAAGCATTTACGCTCCGTCAGAGGATAAGGTGATCCGCTACGGTCAAACCGCAAGCTTTACCTTTAACTGCACAGAGGATGAGATCAGGAATAAGGCTCACAGACTTTTTTATACCGGTGAAACTACACTTTTCTATTTCTGGAAAGGCGAATACGATTGTGTTGCCGAGTATTGCAATATTGAGGATGCACTTGATAATAAGAGAGCTAAGATCGCGCCTTATTGCTTGGATCTTTCTAATCCCGAGCCTGTAAACTATCCCAAGGTTGTTTATAAGAAAACTGAATTCCCGCCCAAGCTTTCGTATCTTAAGCTTCACAGCTACGGCGATGATTGGAAGGCAGGCGTTTTTGTAAAGGCAGAGAATTTAACGTTTGTTAAGCCTGATGCATACATAAGAGTAGAGTACGAAATAAGATATCAGCACGGTGATCTTCCGAATTATGCTACGAATTTTGATGCTGATGAGGTCATCAGCTTTGATATTCCCGTTGGTACGTATGATTGGACCGATATAGGCATTGATCTGAAGCTTCCCAAGGATAAGATGGCTAACGTTGTTTGCTATATTCAGGCAGAGGGATATACGGGTACGCTTTTGCTTGAAAGACCGTATCTTGTTTCATCGAACAACTATAATATTCTGCCGGATTTCCAGCCGCCGTATCTTGATCATGATGACGGCTCATGGATGGGTCACAATCTTTCAAGAAAGGAATGGCCCGAATTTGAAATCAGCCTCAACGGAAAAGTGTTCTATAAGGGTGAAATGTTTGAACGTTGCCACAAGTATTCAGAGTGTGTGTGCGATATGCCTGCTGAGCTTCTTTGTGTCGGCGAAAACGTTGTTGAATTCAAGCTTATTTCGTCTTATCGCAACCCCATGCCTTATAAGATCCATGAGGTTGGATGCTTTATACGAAATGATGAGCTTATTAATATTATTGCATGCCCCGAAAACGTGCCTGCAAACGGCAAGGCAGCAATCCTTATAAGAACAAAGGAGCCCAATCTTGATATTGAGTTTAAGTGCGACAATAAGGCTGTTAAGGCTTCTGCTCAGCACTTTGACGAAGCTGGATATGACGTATTCCTTATTGATACGCTTGCTCCTGCAAACAATATAGATTTTAAGCTTGCTTGCGGTGATTTTGAAGTTGGCGGTACTATCTCAAGAATAGTTGAACGTACAGAGGATAAGGTAACGACTGGTACTGGTGATATTATTTACGTAAACCAGGAGAGATTTGAGGATTTTGCAGAATATATTTCATGGTATTTCTCCAACAATATCGGTAATTTGCTTACTATACGCCCCACGTACAGATGGTCCGGCTCAAGAGTGTTGAATCCCGAGGTATGGGCATTTGTTGTAAGAATAGTTAATAAGCTCGGCTATAAATACGTTCATATGACGGATGGCAGAGAATTCCCCGGCGCTTGCGCTAATCCTTCACTAAAAATGCTTGAGGGAGAGGGCTTTATGGGCAGACAGTCCCACGAGTATGACGGTGCATTCGGCTATTGGGGTCATCCCGAGCTTAAGGGTGTTAAAAAGGCTGAATCCGATTACTGGATGAAGCTCATCAGAGAGAATCACGATATTGTAAACTCCCGTACAATGGAAAGAAACTACGTTGTAAGCCCCACAAACGGCGAGCTTTATCAGTACGTTGATCCATACAACGTGCCCGATGATATGGAGGGTGCTGCAAACCTTCTGGTAAAGAATCTAAACGAATCTCGTTGGGATCACACAAGACATACGGGTCCTTCGGTATCATTCAAATACTTTATCCAAGCCGGCTACGATTGGAGTGGTGCAGAGCTTATTTACGGACCTCTTGAAATTATTACTGCATTTATGCGCGGTGCGGCTATTTGTTATGACAAGGATACGATAGGCGGTCACCTTGCTATTCAATGGTCTACAACTCCTCACGATACTCCCGACAGATACAGAAGATACAGAGCGTCATTGTACTCATCTTACTTGCAGGGAATCCACGACATCAACACAGAGGAAGGCTTGTGGCATCTTGAGGAGTATTACTCCGCATTCCACAGAGAATCCGATGCTTGTCTTGGTCACATGGCACAGCAGAAAGATTTCTACAGGTACGTTTCTTCACACTCAAGAACGGGTAAATTCCATACAGATATCGCATTCGTATTCGGTAGATACGACGGCTTCAGATCATTTGGTAAGGATACGGTTTTTGCAAGAGCAGACTTCAATACAGAGGCTCCCGAGCTCAGCTGGGAACTCTTGAATATTTTCTATCCCTTGGAGGAAGCAAACGGCGAGATATATCTCCATCCGTGCCCGAACGACAGAGAGATAGGTATGCTTACGGGTACACCAAGAGGTAACGTTGACGTATTACCTATTGAATCAAGTGCCCAGAAGCTTATGGCTTATAAGTATCTTGCATTCCTCGGGTACAACAAGGCGCTTTGTGAAGATATGGACAAACTTGACGCTTACGTTTCAAACGGAGGTTGTTTACTTATTGGCTTGCCTCATCTTTCAACTACAACAAAGAGAGCGGACGTAATTGCGTATGATCATGATTACATCGAGCATGATTTTGTTGCAAAGCTTGCAAACGGATTTGAATTTGTATCAGATACTGTAAATGGTCAGCTGGTAAATGTTAACAAGTCAGTAAATCTTGAAAATGCTGAAGTTTTGAGAACGACGGACAACGGTAATCCTCTTGTTGTGAGATACTCCATAGGCAAGGGTACTATCTTGTTTGTAAACGCTAAGGAATACCCCGCTGAAGCAGGCGTTGAGGCTATTTACAGAGAGATAATTGAAACTATAAGTGATGAAAGCATCAACGAGCAATCAAGCTTTATCAGCTGTGACGATACAGTGCAGTTTGGCGTTTACGAGCAGGAGGACGGCTCAAGACATATCTACGTACTTGCAGTTGACTGGTACAACGATCCCGTTGGAGCGCGCAAAGCTAAGCTTATTTTGAATACGGTTGAGTACCCCATGGAATTGACTTTTGGTAACATGGTGAAGGTGGTTGCAAAGTCTGATGACGATTGTGCGCTTGGTTTACAACG
>SVGF01000033.1 GCA_015056475.1 Clostridiales bacterium | reverse complement strand
ACAATAGAAACTTTATATTTTGCACTCCATTTAATAACGTTGTGAAGTTGACGCTCGGAATAAAGGCTTGCATCAATAACAACACTGTTATACCCCTGCCAAACCATGTCTTCAAACTGCTCCATCGTTGCAAAAGGCATCGTCTTAAGTGTGCAAGCAATTACAGGAGCTTCGTTTGGCACAATAACGTTCTCACTGTATTCAACGTTAAATGATACCGCATCAAAACCGGGCACCATTTCATTGAATTTTTCTATTGCAACAGCCGTTGCATAATAATTGCTTCCGCCGATAATTATATCCTTGGTTTCATTGTCTATTGCAATTATACTGCTGAGAGTGTCTGCAAATTCATTTATCCTGCCCGAATACTCATGTTGCAAAGCTGCATCACCGAGTATTATCGCCTTTGACGGACGAGCCTCCTCATCCGATACGATCGGCAGATCTTTTCCTATATATTGAGAGATCTCATCCCTGAGAGAATATACGTCCTCCATTCTGTATTCGTTGTAGTCAGACGGATACACGATGGAATACCCTGAAAGCATACCCTTTGTTATTCTTGTTGCATCAGGTACAGGGGATGGAGTTGTATCAGGAACAACAGAAGGAGAGGATACTGTGCAAGCAGAGCCAAATATAAGCAATATCGCAACAAATATAGCAATAAACTTTTTCATTATCAAATTCCTCTCTTTCTTATTATCCCCCGAGCGACAAAGCCTGCCGCTCGGAGAACATAGTAATTATTATTCGTTAACAAGAAGCTCAGGTGCTTCAAACATACCGTAATCTATCATGCTGTATTCGCTCGCCTTCGGCGCACACTTGCGCTGACCTATCTTAAATCCGCTCCAGTCCGAAACCGTCTGGTCCTTATAATCTATGAATGCGCCAAACAAATTTCTGAAGCTTGCGCAAAGTCTGAGGGTAACAGTATTCTCGCCCTCAACGAGCCAATCTGCAATTTCAGCATAATCGTCACCGTCCCTGCCTACAACACCCGCGTAGTTGCCGTTTACAGTTACGGAAAGAGCACTCGCCTCATACTTATTCATTACGAGCCTTGCACTTTCGGGCTTTTTGTCAAGCTTGCACTTAAACGTGTAGTTAACAGCGTTGGGGTAGAATCTCACCTTCTGATCAAACAATGAACCGAGTGTGAGCTTTTCGGGCTTCTTGCAGATTACAAATCTTTCGTTTTCGATCTCAACACCAAAATCGCCCTCAAGAATGAGTATTTCAAGCTCATCCTTTATGTCGAATATATCAGTCCATACAACGAATTCATTTTCGCCTTCCTTGATGTAATCGGTTACGTCAATTCTACCCATCTTGTAATCAAGGTAGTGGCCCTCACCCGTCCATGGGGCGTTATTACCGTTTACACAAAGCTTCATCAAATTAGGTCTCTCGATAGCAACGTATACCTTGCCATTCAATGCACCTTCCTTAACTTTGACCCTATAGGTTGCGGTAAAGCCTGTGCCCTCACCGTAAACCTTGTCTATCAATTCAGAGCCAACCTGAATGCCCTCCTCCCACGGATTTGCGGGAGTTCTGTAAGCGCCTCTTTCCCTGTAAAGCGTTTCAGACGCTTCAAGATAATAAACCTCAGGATAGGATTTTCCGTTAACGTTCAGAGCAATATTATCAAGGATCATGTTGTTTTCCTTTTCAAGAGCAACGTCCTCAAGGCTAAGCTCAACGGGCTTTGTTGCCTTGGGCTTTGCAGGGCAAATCTCAGCCTCATCATTTACAACCAGCATTACGGACTGCATCCATTCAAGCTCAAGGTCAAACGTAATGTTTTCGCCATCCTTCTTATATTCTATGCCGTGCTTTTCACCCGTATAGAGATCCCACGCCGCAACACTATTACCCTTAAGAGTGATGCTTGTAGCAAAGGTTTTCATTGAGTGGTTTGTAAAGAAATAAACCTCTCTGCCATCGTCAAGCACCTTTCGCAAATGTGCTACGCCTCGCACCCAGCCGTTTGTGCTTGTAATGCGCTTGGTAAAAGTCCTTTCAAGCTCTGCAATAACGCCCTTTGCACCGTCAACGATAGTCCAGCTCTTTTTAAGCTCGCAAAGAGCGCACTCGCACTTTTCACCCGAAATAAACTCGGGGCCGTTTCCGGAGGCTATTATCTTACCACCATTTGCGGCAAACGTCTTCAATATCTCAGCCGTTTCCTTGCGGATATTCTTCATGCTGTCAGAAATAAGCACAGCATCGTACGTCATTGCGCCAACCTTAATTTTATTTCCAACGAACGAAACGTTATCAGCTATCGAGAATTCGTCACCGATATCGTAATCCCACTGCTCGTCCTGCATAGCCTGCATTACGCTAAGAAAATCGGACATATCGGGATTTTTGATAGCGTCAAATCCCTTTGTGTGGTTTATCATGCCCTTTTGCTTTGAAGCAGGTACAAGATAACCCGTAGTTGTTGTGTTGAGGTAGAGTATTCTTGACTCCTGCTTACCCTGGCTGAGCAAATACGAAGCTCTTGAAAGGTAATCGTTGTACTCCGTAAGCTCGCCCCACCAAGGCTCTCTCCAGTCAAATGACTGAGGACAATCGCGCTTTCTTGAGCCGATAATGGAATAATGTGTCAAGTGATGAGCAAAGAAATTAAGCCCGTGAACAAGGAGCCAATCGCCTATTCTCTTGTAATCCTTGAACGTTGAATGCCATCCCGCCGCACCGTAAGCCTCTACGAGAGTTCTTTCCTTATTAAATTGGTTTGCCGATGAACGAATTTCATCCATAAGTATTGTATCGTTCCAAGCATCATCCTCTCTGAGCGCATCGCAGAGCAGCCAGTCCATACCCGGCCATTGGCGATATTCATACGTTCTTTGCTCGGAGAATGCACCGCCTTTAGTCTGCGGCCATGAATGCTCCTGGTCGTGACCGGTCCATGCAACACCGTGCTCCTCGCACCATTTTGTAATGGGCTTTACAAAGGAGTCTATCCAAAGCTGAGAGATTGTGCAGTTAAAATCATAACGCACCTTTGTGGGGTCCTTATCAAAATTACCGTTAAAATCCTCACAAACTGCCGCAAAATTATCCTCGATGCGGTAGCCGTGCATTTCTTGGAACTTCTTACTTACAACGTCGGAATATATCAATCTGTCAGAACCAACACCACTTATGTTTGACTCATCAGAGAATACTGCAGGTACTACCGTTCCAAAATCGTCACCGAATCTCTTATAATATTCGTCATAGGTGCACTTAAGAAATTCTTGAGTCGTTGCAGGGTTTGAAAGATCTGCAAACGGGAAATGTCCGCACCAGGATGTCGTATAATCGTGCTTCAAAAAGAACACTATATACTTTTCTGCAAAATCGCCTAAATGATCAGCAGGTACCGCAGTCATATTTTTACCGACGGTATTCGTCTCCTCATCATACATAAACACGCGCAATCGCTCAGGTATGCTTTCAACGTCCTTGGCATCAACGATCCTGTAACAAGCCCAGCACATCCAGGTTTCGGGGCATGCCTTAACTACCTTACCGCCCGCAAAACCCGACGGCCAACCGTTTTCGTCATACATATAGAGCTTGATATCGTTTTCCTTACAGAATTGGAGCGTTTCACCCCAACACTTAAAAAATTCTTCTCCAAGGTAGGGAGAAATAAGACCCAATCTTACGTGCGCAAATCCGCCACCAAAGCCGTGCTCCTTCATTTCCTTAAGCTGACGGCAGGTCTCCTTTGAATCCATCTCCTCATTCCAGATCCAGAACGGAGCAGGTCTGTATATAGAGTCGGGATTCTTAAATTGTTCGTAATGTTTATCCATATGTCTCACCAAAATTCCTCATACGAGGATCAATAGTGCATCACACAAGTCCCCGAGCGACAAAACCTGCCGCTCGGAGAATATAGTAATTCTTATTCGTTAACAAGAAGCGTGGGTGCTTCAAACATACCGTAATCTATCATGCTGTATTCGCTTGCCTTTGTAGGTCTGTTGGGCTCAGCATTTGAAAAATCGCTCCACGTTGCAACCGTCTGATCCATATAATTGATAAACGGTCCAAACAAGTTTCTGAAGCTTGCGCAAAGTCTGAGTGTAATAACGTTTTCACCCTCAACAAGCCAGTCTGCGATCTGGGCATAATCATCGCCATCCCTGCCCACAATGCCTGCGTAGTTACCGTTTACCGTTACGGACACCGCGCTTGCCTCGTACTTATTCATAACAAGCTTTGCACTTTCGGGCTTCTTGTCCAGCTTGCACTTGAACGTGTAGTTAACTGCGTTGGGATAGAATCTTACCTTCTGGTCGAGCCATGAGCCAAGGTTGAGTTTTTCGGGCTTCTTGCAGATAACAAATCTGTCGTTTTCAATATCTACACCAAAATCACCCTCAAGAATGAGCATCTCAAGCTCATCTCTTACGTTAAACGTATCAGCCCAAACAACAAAATCGTTTTCGCCTTCCTTGATGTAATCAGTTACGTCTATCCTACCCATCTTGTAATCAAGGTAGTGTCCCTCGCCCGTCCATTCAGCGTAATTACCGTTTACCGAAAGCTTCATCAAGTCGGGACGCTCAATAGCAACATACACCTTACCATTCAAAGCACCCTCCTTAACGGTTACCTTGTAGCTTGCTTCAAAACCGGAGCCTTCGCCATAAACCTTATCAATAAACTTTGAATCCACCTGAATAGCATCAAGCCACGGATCGCTGTGGAAATCTCTTGCCTTATAAAGAGTCTGCGCCGCCTGAGTATAATAAACCTCGGGGAACGTTTTTCCATCAACAGTAAGAGAAATATTGTCGAGGATCATGCCGTTTTCCTTTTCAAGCGCAACGTCCTCAAGACAAAGATCAACTACCTTTGTTGCCTCGGGCTTTGCAGGGCAAACGGGAGCATCGTCGTTTACAACGTACATTGCCGACTGCATCCATTCAAGGTCAAGGTCAAACGTAATGTTTTCGCCGTCATTCTTGTATTCTACACCGTGCTTTTCGCCCGTGTAAAGATCCCATACTGCAACACTCTTGCCCTTAAGAGTAATGCTTGTAGCAAACTTTTCCATAGAGTGATTCGTAAAGAAGTAAACCTCTCTGCCGTCGTCAAGCACTCTGCGCATATGAGCAATGCCTCTCACCCAACCGTTTGAGCTTGCAATGCGCTTGGGGAACGTCTTTTCAAGCTCTGCAATAACGCCCTTTGCGCCGTCAACAATAGTCCAGCTCTTTTTGAGTTCGTTAAGACAACACTCGCACTTTTCACCGGAGATATATTCAGCACCGTTACCCGATGCAATTATCTTACCGCCGTTTGCGGCAAATGTCTTCAATATCTCAGCCGTTTCCTTGCGGATATTCTTCATGCTGTCAGAAATAAGCACAGCATCGTAAGTCATCGCACCAACCTTAATCTTGTTGCCAACGAATGAAACGTTATCTGCCACGGAGAATTCATCACCGATATCGTAATCCCACTGCTCGTCCTGCATAACCTGCATTACGGCAAGGAAATCGGACATATCAGGGTTCTTTATAGCATCCACACCCTTTGAGTGGTTTATCATACCCTTCTGCTTTGAAGCGGGAACAAGGTACGCTGTTGTTGTTGTGTTGAGGTAGAGTATTCTCGACTCCTGCTTACCCTGGCTGAGCAAATACGAAGCTCTTGAAAGGTAATCGTTGTGCTCGGTGAGCTCTCCCCACCACGGCTCTCTCCAGTCGAATGACTGAGGACAGTCACGCTTTCTCGTACCGATGATGGAGTAATGCGTCAAGTGATGAGCAAAGAAATTAAGTCCGTGAACAAGGAGCCAATCGCCTATTCTCTTATAATCCTTGAATGTTGAGTGCCAGCCTGCAGCACCATAAGCCTCAACAAGCGTTCTTGCCTTACTGAACTGATTTGCAGCGGAACGTATCTCATCCATAAGAATAGTATCGTTCCAAGCATTATCTTCACGGAGTGCATCGCAAAGCAACCAGTCCATGCCTGGCCATTGACGGAATTCGTACGTTCTCTGCTCGGAGAATGCACCGCCCCTTGTCTGCGGCCATGAATGCTCCTGATCGTGACCCGTCCATGCAACGCCATGCTCCTCGCACCACTTTGCAATGGGCTTTACAAACGAATCTATCCAGAGCTGTCCTATAGTACAGTTAAAATCGTAACGTACCTTTGTTGGGTCCTTATCAAAATTTCCATTGAAATTCTCGCAAATTGCAGCAAAATTATCCTCAAGTCGATAACCGTGCATTTCAAAGAATTTCTTGCTTATAACGTCGGAATACAAGAACATATCATCGTTAACGCCCTGAACGTTTGACTCATCGGAGAATACAGCGGGAACAACAGAACCAAAATCATCACCGAATCTCTTGTAGTATTCGTCGTAAGTATTCTTAAGGAATTCCTCCGTTACAACGGGATTTGAAAGGTCAACGAACGGATATCCGCCACACCAGCTGCCTGCGCCCTCTCTCTTGCGGTAGAATACAATGTACTTGTCGCCAAATCTGCCCAAGTAATCCGGGGGAGTAGCAGTCATGTCCGTACCCACCGTGTTCGTAGCCTCATCGTACTTACAAACCTTGACCTTATTGGCGATACCATCAACGTCCTTTGCATCAACTATTCTGTATCTTATCCAGTTAATCCATGTTTCGGGATGCGCTTCCATTACCTTGCCGCCGGCAAAGCCTGAGGGCCAGCCATTTTCATCGTACATGTAAAGCTTGATGTCATTTTCCTTGCAGAATTTAAGCGTTTCACCCCAGCACTTAAAGAATTCCTCTCCAAGGTAGGGGGAAATAAGTCCCAATCTTACGTGTGCAAAGCCACCGCCAAATCCGTGCTCCTTCATCTCCTTGAGCTGACGGCAGGTCTCCTTTGAATCCATTTCCTCATTCCAAATCCAGAACGGAGCAGGTCTGTATATGGAATCCGGATTCTTAAATTGCTCGTAATGCTTATCCATTTATTTCTCCTTATTCATTTATATAAAGCTTGGGCTGTTCAAACAGACCGTAATTATATATTTTATATTCATTTGCATAAGCCGGACGACCCTTTTCATACTGAATAAACTCGCCCCACGTTGCAACTGTTTCATCATTATAGTTGAGATACGGTCCAAAGAGGTTCTTAAAGCTTGCGCAAACTCTCATTGTTATCGTGTTCTTGCCCGCCTTAAGGTATTTACCTATTTCAGCATACTCGTCACCGTCCATACCAACGCATGAAACGTATTCACCGTTAACCTTAACGGATACTGCGCTCGCCTCGTACTTACCGAGAACGATCTTTGCACTTTCGGGAGCCTCATCAAGCTCACATTCAAGAGTGTAATTTACAGCGTTGGGATAGAAAGGCATATTCTGCTTATACCATGAGCCGTATTCAAGCTTTTCAGTCTTTGGAACGATAACAAATCTGTCGTTTTCAACGTCAACGCCAAAATCACCCTCAAGAATGAGCATTTCTATCTCATCTCTGATGTTGAACTTGTCCGCCCATACAACAAATTCGTTCTCGCCCTCACGAACGTAAGGAGTAACGTCAATTCTGCCCATCTTGTAGTCAAGGTAGTGACCCTCGCCCTTCCATTCAACGTAATTGCCATTAACCGAAAGCTTCATCAAATCGGGGCGTTCAATAACCGCCGCAATGCTTGTGGGGAGTGTGCCTTCCTTTATATTTACCTTGTAGCAAACCTCAAAGCCCGTGCCCTCGCCGAATTCCTTATCCACAAATTCAGAGTGTATCTGGAGATCCTCAAGCCACGGAATTCTATCCATTCCCATATCCTTGTAAAGCTTTGAGGATGCCTCGGGATAATAGATCTCGCCCGTCGTGCCCTTTGCGGTTTTAAGTGTAACGTTATCAAGAATGATATTGTTGGGCTTTTCAGCTTTTATGCCAACAGTCTTAAGCTCAATTTCCTTTGTTGCCTTGCTAAGCGGCTTTTCTATGGGAGCAACGTCGTTAACAACGATCATTGCAGACTGCGTCCATTCAAGGTCAAGATCAAACGTGATGTATTCTCCGTTCACCTCGCACTCAATGCCCTTCTTTTCGCCCGTATAAAGCTCCCACTTTGCGGCGCTTGTGCCCTTGAGTGTGATCTTTGTGGAATAAGGTTTGAGTGAATGGTTTGTAAAGAAGTATACCTCTCTGCCATCGTCAAGCTCTCTGCGCATGTGAGCAATACCGCGCACCCAACCGTTTGAGCTTGTAAGGCGCTTTGTAAGTGTGTTTTCAAGCTCAGCAATAACACCCTTTGCACCGTCAACAATAGTCCAGCTCTTTCTGAGCTCTGCAAGGCACTCATCATTTCGTTCCGCGTCAATGTATTCTGCGCAATTGCCCGTTGCAATTATCTTACCGCCGTTTGCTGCAAAGGTCTTGAGTATTTCAACGGTTTCCTTGCGGAAATTCTTCATACTGTCAGAAATAAGCACAACGTCGTAGGTTGCCGCACCAACCTTTATCTTGTTACCTTCATAAGAAACGTTATCAGCCACGGAGAATTCGTCACCGATATCGTAATCCCACTGCTCGTCCTGCATAGCCTGCATCACGCTGAGGAAGTCCGATACGTCCGGCACGGGAATTGCATCAAAGCCCTTTGTGTGGTTGATGTGATTATGCTGATCCTTAACAGGGATCATATAACCCGTTGTTGATGGGTTAAAATAAAGTATTCTCGATACCTGCTTACCCTGACTGAGCAAATAGCCTGCTCTTGAGAGGTAATCGTTATGCTCTGTAAGCTCGTCCCACCAAGGCTCTCTCCAGTCGAATGACTGCGGACAGTCGCGCTTTCTTGAGCCGATGATAGAGTAATGTGTCAGATGATGAACAAAGAAATTTAATCCGTGAACCAGCAACCAGTCGCCAATTCGCTTGTAATCTCTGAACGTTGAATGCCAGCCCGCAGCACCGTAAGCCTCAACCATTGTCTTTTCCTTATTGAACTGGTTTGCGGCTGAGCGGATCTCATCCATAAGGAAAGTATCATTCCATGCATCGTCTTCTCTTAATGCATCGCAAAGCAACCAGTCCATGCCCGGCCAATGGCGGAATTCGTAAGTTCTCTGCTCGGAATATGCGCCACCCCTTGTCAACGGCCATGAATGCTCCTGATCGTGACCCGTCCATGCAATGCCGTGCTCATCACACCACTTTGTAATGGGCTTTATAAATGATTCTATCCAAAGCTCACCAAGCGTACAGCAGTAATCGTAACGCACCTTTTCGGGAGTCTTGTCAAAATTGCCGTTAAAATTATCAAACACAGCAAGGTAATTATCCTCAAGCTTGTATCCGTGCATCTGATAGAATTTCTCGCAAACTGTCTTTGTGTAAAGGATCATATTGGGCTGAATACCCGAAACGTAGGATTCGTCCGAGAATACCGCAGGCACCACCGTGCCAAAGTCCTTACCCGTGCGGCGGTAATATTCATCATGTGTGATCTCAATAAACGTCTCTATCGTTTTGGGATCAGTAAGGTCCTCCATACTACCAACGTCACGCAGAACTATCAAAAATCTTTCATACGTTTCAAGCTCCTCTTGCGGTGCATTGGTAACGTCCTTACCGATAGTGTTTGTAGCCTCGTCATACACGTAGCACTTAAAAAGATAATTCTTTACACGGTTGACCTCATTGATATCCGCAGGTCTGTACTTGAGTGTCCTTGCAACAGCACCGGGGTATTTTTCCTTTACCTGACCGCCCGCAGAGCCCGAGGGCCAGCCGTTTTCGTCGTACATATAGAGCTTTATATCGTTTTCCTTGCAGTATTCGAGAGTTTCCTCCCAACACTTAAAGAATTCTTCACCAAGATAAGGTGAAATAAGTCCCAATCTTACGTGAGCAAATCCGCCGCCAAAGCCATGCTCCTTCATCGTTTGAAGCTGACGGCTTGTTTCCTTTGAATCCATTTCTTCATTCCATATCCAGAACGGAGCAGGTCTGTAGATCAGATCGGGGTTCTTAAAGCCTTGATATATTTTATCCATTTTATTTCTCCTTTGTATAAATTATATACAGAATTATTCTACCATATCAGGAATAAAAAATCAAGTATTATTAAGCAAGTTTAATAAAATTTTGCAATAAATATTTCATTTTTCTTTGTGTTTTGCATTTCGTGCATAAAACATGCCAAATAGATACTGTTTTTCATCAATTTTTATGAATACTTATGCATTTGACGGAAAAAACTGAATATTTCCACTTGTAAAATATTTTAATATATGGTATAATAATTACATTATGGAATGGAGCTCCGCTCCCCTTGATGTAATTATTGAACCATTTGAGGTAGAAACGCGGACAACGCGTTTCATTATGGTATAATAATTACATTATGGAATGGAGCTCCGCTCCCTTTGATGTAATTATTGAACCATTTGAGGTAGAAACGCGGACAACGCGTTTCTTTATGGTATAATAATAATTATTATTATTACAATTAACAAGTAAAAAATTTTATTAAGGAATCGGACATAAATATGGACAAATTACTTTTGAAGGACATCTTAAAAAATCCCGCCGCATACACAGCTGAGCCCATCACAGTATACGGCTGGGTAAAAACTGTACGTGACAGTAAGGCTTTCGGCTTTATTGAGCTTAACGACGGTACTGCATTCAACAATTTGCAGATAGTATTTGAAAGAGAAGTTATCTCAAATTACGACGAGGTAAGCCACGTTGGCACAGGCAGCTCCCTCATCATAAAGGGTCAGCTCGTGCTCACACCCGAGGCTAAGCAGCCCTGCGAGCTCAAGGCTATGGAAATTAAGATCGAGGGCACAGTTTCTGCCGACTATCCCTTGCAGAAAAAGCGCCACACGGTAGAATTCTTGCGCACTTTGCCCCACATCCGCCAGAGAACAAATCTTCTCTCCGCTGTTTACAGAGTACGCTCACTTGCAGCTTTTGCAATTCACAGCTTCTTTAACGAGAACGGCTTTGTTTACGTTAATACTCCCATCCTCACAGGCAACGACTGCGAGGGCGCAGGAGAAATGTTCCAGGTCACAACGCTTGATCTCAACAACGTTCCCAAGACGGATGACGGCAAGGTTGATTTCTCTCAGGACTTCTTCGGCAAGCCCGTTAACCTCACAGTAAGCGGTCAGCTCATGGGCGAAAGCTACGCACTTGCATTCAGAAACATCTACACTTTTGGACCTACCTTCCGTGCAGAAAAGAGCTACACCTCACGTCACGCCGCAGAATTCTGGATGATCGAGCCCGAAATGGCTTTTGCAGACCTCAACGACAATATGCAGGTTGCAGAAAGCATGATCAAGTACATCGTTAACTACGTTCTTGAAAAGGCTCCCGCTGAGATCGAATTCTTCAACAAGTTTGTTGACAATACTCTCCTTGAAAGACTCCACAACCTCGTATCCTCCGGCTTCAAGCACGTAACATATACAGAGGCAGTTGATCTCCTCTTGAAATCAGGCAAAAAATTTGATAACAAGGTTGAATGGGGTATTGACCTCCAGACAGAACACGAAAGATACATCACAGAGGAAGTATTCGGTTGCCCCGTATTCGTAACCGACTACCCCAAGGATATCAAGGCTTTCTACATGAAGCAAAACGAGGACGGCAAGACTGTTGCCGCTATGGACCTTCTCGTTCCCGGCGTTGGTGAGATCATCGGCGGTAGTGAAAGAGAAGCCGATTACGACAAGCTTCTCGCAAGAATGCAGGAGCTCGGCATGGAGATCGACGCTTACAGCTGGTATCTTGACCTCAGAAGATTCGGCAGCTCATACCACTCAGGCTACGGCTTGGGCTTTGAGCGCCTTATCATGTATATCACAGGCGTTCAGAACATCCGTGACGTTCTCCCCTTCCCCAGAACAACGGGTAGCTGTGATCTTTAATATTAACAATAATAACACAACGGCATTTGCAATAAAGCAAATGCCGTTGTGTTTATCTTGAACAAATTATATCACATATATTTATTATCTTCTTTTTCTTTCGTCTTGCAACCTTTAACGATGCGTATGCACCGCCATAATCGTGGTTCACGTACGCAATTACAAGGTCTGCATTCGTCATCATCCATTCATTCCTTTTTGATATTGCAAATCTCGGCGGAGTATTTTCGATCGGTGGATATATGGATGAATCGCATAAGTGTAAATACTGCATCTGTTTTATTTTTTCCTGCTCCGATATAGTTAGATAGGGTGTTACGTAAACGACTTCAATATTATCGTATTCTTCTTTTAACGCCTTACACACATCAGCACAAGCTTTATCAAAACCACCGTATCCACCAATAAATATAGTTATAGATTCTGACTCAACAATATTTTCTTTTATTAGATCCTTAACCACCGCTTTAACGCCGTTAATGTCGGGAATTACGGAATGTCCTGCAAATGCAATAGTCATAAACACCTCCACCATCGTGGTATACCACGATTTTATAGATACAGTATACACCCAAACGCAAAATTTGTCAATATCGTGGAACTCCACGAGATAATTAATTTATATTTACCTATAATATTTGTGGAACTCCACAATATTATGGGTAGGTATGATTATGAATTTTAATGATGCAATTATAAAACGTGTAAACGAAATCTGTGCAGAGCGTAACAGCAATATCTGTGATATATGCTTAAAAGGCGGAATGTCGCCCTCAGCAATTTACGATATTATCAAAGGCAGAACGAAATGCTCAAAAGTCATCACTATCAAACGATTCTGCGAGGGTGCAGGGATAACCCTTAGCGAATTCTTTGATAGGGATTATTTCAACGAGCTCGAAGAAGATTGATACTAACAAATAAAATATATGTTTATTAATAAGACAAGCGACGGATCAAATAACGTTTGCGGAAAGAAAATATGCGCATTGCGAAAAAGCCTCAAAATCTCTCAAAGAGTTTTTGCAGACAAGCTACAATTATTGGGATTGGATATTGACAAGAACGCAATCCAACGTATAGAGTGTGGGAAACGTTTTGTAACTGATATAGAGCTCGTTGCCATAGCAAAAGCATTTGAAATCTCAGTAGACGAGTTGTTGAGTTAAAAACCACAACACAGCAAACCACTTAACAGTAATACTCGGCAGCTGTGATCTTTAATATCCAAACTCACAAAAACAAAAGGCGCAAGCGATTGGCGTGAGCCCCATAACGAAGTTTTAACAAAAAGCACTTATGATAACGAATAAATCGTTTGTCATAAGTGCTTTTGCGTTGCTTCAGACAATTTTCTCCAGATAGTAATGAATTGACGCTTTGCGTCATGAATTGAAGCCTGACGGCTTCATGATTTGAAAACTTTGTTTTCATGAATTGAATTGCTATGCTTTATCATGCCGAAGGCAATTCATGAACGAAGTTCAATTCACGGCGTAAGCCAATTCATGCCATTTAGGGCAATTCATTATGGGCACGCATCGACAACTTCAAGAAATACTTCGTTATCACGCGTGCCCATTCAATGCCGTTCAAATTATAATTATCTTTTATGAATTACATCATACCGCCCATGTCGGGTGCGCCGCCTGCGGGTGCTGCCTCGGGCTTGGGAATGTCTGTAACAAGGCTTTCCGTTGTAAGAACCATGGAAGCAATGCTTGCTGCATTCTGGAGTGCAGAGCGTGTAACCTTTGTAGGATCAAGAATGCCCTTTTCTACCATGTCAACGTACTTGCCGTTGAGTGCATCGTAGCCGTAGTAGGGATTCTTGGAAGCCTTAACGTGCTCAACAACGATCGCGCCCTCAACACCTGCGTTGTATGCAATGTTAAAGAGAGGAGCCTCAAGAGCCTTCTTGATTATTCTTACGCCTGTAGCCTCGTCGCCTGTGCAAGCCTTTTCAACCTTTTCAACTGCCGCAATAGTCTTGATGAGTGCCACGCCGCCGCCGGGAACGATACCCTCCTCAACAGCTGCTCTTGTAGCGTTGAGTGCATCCTCAAGACGGAGCTTCATATCCTTCATCTCTGTTTCAGTTGCAGCACCAACGTGGATAACTGCTACGCCGCCTGCAAGCTTTGCAAGTCTTTCCTGGAGCTTTTCCTTGTCGTACTCGGAGGAAGTTTCCTCGATCTGAGCCTTGATGGACTGAACTCTTGCTGCGATCTCATCGGGATTGCCTGCGCCCTCAACGATAGTTGTGTTGTCCTTATCAACTGTAACCTTAGCTGCACGGCCGAGCTGCATAACCGTTGCTTCCTTAAGGTCAAGACCAACTTCTTCGGAAATAACTGTACCGCCTGTGAGTGTAGCGATATCCTGGAGCATAGCCTTTCTTCTGTCGCCAAAGCCGGGAGCCTTAACTGCAACGCATGTGAACGTGCCGCGGAGCTTGTTAACTACCAATGTAGCAAGAGCCTCGCTCTCGATGTCCTCAGCAATGATGAGGAGCTTTCTGCCCTGCTGAACTATCTGCTCAAGAATGGGGAGAAGATCCTGTACGGATGTGATCTTCTTATCTGTAATAAGAATGTAGGGATTGTCAAGATCAGCAACCATCTTGTCTGTGTCTGTTACCATGTAAGCGGAGAGGTAGCCTCTGTCAAACTGCATACCCTCAACCTCTGCAAGATAAGTCTGCATAGTCTTGGATTCTTCAACTGTAATAACGCCGTCCTTGCCAACCTTTTCCATAGCGTCTGCAATGAGGTTACCAACGTCCTCGTTAGCTGCGGAAATTGTAGCAACCTGAGCAATGGAAGACTTATTCTCAATGGGCTTTGACATATCCTTAAGCGCATCAATTGCAACGTCAACTGCCTTCTTAATACCGTTCTTAACAATCATGGGGTTAGCACCTGCCGCTACGTTCTTAAGGCCCTCCTGAATAATAGCCTGAGCAAGAACAGTTGCCGTTGTTGTACCGTCACCTGCGATATCGTTTGTCTTTGTAGCTACTTCCTTAACGAGCTGTGCGCCCATGTTCTCAAAGGGATTCTCAAGCTCAAGCTCCTTAGCGATAGTAACGCCGTCGTTAACTATCTGGGGAGCACCAAACTTCTTGTCGAGCACTACGTTGCGGCCCTTGGGTCCCAATGTGATCTTTACTGTATTTGCAAGAGTGTCAACGCCCTTCTGAAGCGCCTTTCTTGCATCTTCACCAAATAAAAGCTGCTTAGCCATAATTTTAATTCTCCTATATATTTATTATATTATCAGTCTTCAATAACAGCCAAAATATTGCTCTGGCTTACGATAATGTACTCTGTACCCTCAAGCTTGATCTCTGTACCCTTATAGCGCTCAAAAACTACCTTGTCGCCCTTCTTGATATACATCTTGATCTCCTTGCCGTCAACCACGTCGCCGGGGCCAACCTCAATAACCTCAGCAAACTGGGGCTTTTCCTTTGCTGTGCCTGTAAGAATAATACCGCTCTTGGTTTCTTCTACGTTATCGCACATTTTAACTACTACTTTTTCACCTAAAGGCTTGATCTTCATATTTAATTCCTCCGTATTTTAAGTTTTGTGATATTATTTTTCAATATGATTAGCACTCTTAATGTCAGAGTGCTAACAATGTATATTTTACTCTTTTTTTATCTATTTGACAATAGAAAACTTCTTCAAATTCAGCTCAATTATCTTCAAATTCGGATACAGACATCATCCATGCTCGGATAACAATAATATTTACCAAAAATTTCATTAATATTCCCGTTCAATATAAGTATAGGTAATGATCTTAAATATTATTCATCCGGAATTTTACCGTCAGTCGTCTTCTTCCTCGTCGTAATCGGCAAAAGCGTCCATATCTATCTCGCCAACGTTCATCGTGCGGAAGGTATCGGGAATTTCAAACTCCTCCATGCCTTCTACCTTTATCTTTGAGAATCCGTGCTCATCAAGATACTTGCTGTACTGCTCCATACGCTGATCGATCGCACTAAAAAGAATATCGGGGTTATTTACGTCTGCAAACTGTGCCACGTCCTTAAGCGCAAGCTTGTGAATGAGATTCTCCCAGAACATTGCATCGTCATATTCTTCCATTGAAGCTATAACGCCCTTCTGCTCGTATTCTCTCGTGGGTATCCAGCCGCCGTAATCCTCAATATTTTCTGCATACTGCGGTCTGCCTATCTGTGCGACCTTAGAAAAAACTATGCTCTCAACCTGGTTGCAAGCCTCCTCATTGTACTTTTCGGAAGCTGAAAGCATTGTGTTGCCGAGATACACCATATCAAGCAATCTGCGATACTGACCCTTAGTGAATGATAAAACTATCTTGTCTGCCATATTATTTCTCCTTTGTTTTTATTACCAATCTTCTTTATATACGTTGCGGTCGGTCTTTACGTCGTCATAAAACGCCTTATAGTCATCTATAAAACGCCGAATATCATCATTGGTTTCCTCATCGATCTCATCCCAATCAAAATCAATAAGATCAAATGCATCCTCATCATCCTTGTCGGCAAGTCGCATAAGATTATACTCGCTGAATTTTGACATAAACGTCCCTCCCCACAAATCTTAACTTTAGTACATATTATAATGTATACTATATAACACAATGAAACGCGCTATCCGCATTTCTTCCTCAATCGTTTCTATAATTACATCAAGTAAACTTTAGATTTACGTATTATTATAACATAATGAAATGCGCTGTCCGCATTTCTACCTCAAACGTTTCAATATTTACGTCAAAGAAGCTTGAGCTTCATTCCTTATTGTAATATTATAACATAATGAAATGCGTTATCCGCATTTCTACCTTAAATGTTTCAATAATCGCATTATTACAAACGCAGTTTGTATACCTCGTTGCGATTATTATAACACAATGAAACGCGCTATCCGCGTTTCTACCTCAAATGTTTCAATAATTACATCAAAGGGAGCGGAGCTCCATTCCATAATGTAATTATTATACCATAACTGCATGATATTTTCAATACTTTCATCTCAAAATCGACAAAATCTTAGAAATTTCGGCAAAAAATCAGTTTTTACTATTGACAAAAATCAGTTTTTGTATTATAATATCGCCATGTTGTTGCAACAAAGCAATAACACCATAATAATCTATATCTTAAATCGCTAAGTGATGCTTGCAGAAGACGGATCTTCCGACCGTAGGAGTAAAACTCTCAGGTGACTTTATGTTGGTAACTGTAAGCTGATAGCACTCCGGAGAATCCCGTTAGATCGGGTGCCGAAGGGGCAATACGCCAAAAGCGTAAATCTCTCAGGCAAAAGGACAGAGTCAAAGATTTAACTAATCAACCCGTACGTTGGTTTTTTAAGTGTTTTCTATGTCCGAGCCTTTTTAGGGTCGGATTTTTTATTTTGAAAAATAATTTTTATAAAAGGAGAAAATATATGAATTTTCTTGACAGAATCGCCGAGATCAACGGCGAGATCAACGGAGTTGTATGGGGCATTTTCGGCCTTGCACTTCTCATTGGTACAGGTGTTATCGTTACCTTGAGCACCAAGGTATTCCAGGTAACACGCTTTAGACTCTGGTGGAAGAACACCATTGGTAACATGTTCTCCAAGGATGTTTTGAAGCACCGCAAGGAAAAGGGCGTTATCTCCCCCTTCCAGGCTCTTTGCACAGCTCTTGCCGCAACAGTAGGTACGGGTAACATCGCAGGTGTTGCCGCTGCTATCTGCGTCGGCGGTGCAGGTGCGGTATTCTGGATGTGGGTTGCAGCATTCTTCGGTATGATGACAAACTTTGCAGAAAATGCTTTGGGTATCTACTTCCGTAGAAAGAATTCCAAAGGCGAATGGTCCGGCGGTGCTATGTATTACCTCCGTGACGGTCTTGGCGGATATACTTACTCCGACAAGAACATAAAGTTCAGCCTTAAGCCCATCGGTAAAGTACTTGCAGTTCTTTTCTGTATATTCACAATGCTCGCATCCTTCGGTATCGGCAGCATGGGTCAGGTAAACAAGATCGTTGCAAACGTTGCAGCAGCATTTGACGTTCAGGCGCTTTCATCCATCACAGTATTCGGTGACATTTCTCTTTACAACATCATCCTCGGTGTAGTAATCATGATCCTTACAGCAATCATCACACTCGGCGGTGTTAAGAGAATTGCTAACGTTGCAGAAAAGATCGTTCCCTTCATGGTTGTTCTTTTCGTTGCAGGCAGCATCGTTATCATCGGTATCAACTACGACGCTATCATCCCCGCTTTCAAGGCTATCTTCGTTAATGCATTCAAGCCCGAAGCATTCGTCGGCGGCGGTATCGGTGGTGTTATCATCGCTATGACAAACGGCTTCAAGCGTGGTGTATTCTCCAACGAAGCAGGTCTTGGTTCTTCCGTTATGGTTCACTCCAACTCCAGCGTTAAAGAGCCCGTACAGCAGGGTATGTGGGGTATCTTTGAGGTATTCGCAGATACAATGATCGTCTGCACAATGACAGCTCTCGTTGTACTTACTTCCGGCGGACTTAACGGCGGTGTATTCAACGCTACTACAGGTGAGGTTGCAGCAGGACTTTCCGACGCTACACTCGTTGGCGGCGCATTCAACGAAGTATTCTCTTGGGGCAATATCGGTCAGAAGTTCATCGCTATCGCAATGTTCCTCTTCGCTTTCACAACAGTTCTCGGTTGGTCACACTACGGCTCAAAGGCTTGGGAGTACCTCTTCGGTGCTAAGACAACTGTCATCTTCAGAATCATTCACGTTTGCACAGTAATTTTCGGTGCTGTACTTACTTCATCCTTGGCTTGGGATATCTCCGACACGTTCAACGGTCTTATGATGATCCCCAACCTTATCGGTGTGCTCTTTATGCTTCCCCTCGTTGTTAAAATAGTCAAGAACTATATCGACAGAAAGGTTAAGCATCTCGACGTTGAACCTGTTGTATCCTACGATCCCGAGCTTAACAAGCTTGCTAATTCTGACGAAAACAAGTAATCATTTACTTAAAACTCTTAAGACTGTCGCGAATTTCGCGATGTTCTTAGCGGAGAAATCATAAATAACCTTGCTTGATTTAATCCGTAGAAACCAAATAATGAACGCCGGCAGATTTTCAAAGTCTGTCGGCGTTTGCTATTCGATAAATTGGAATTTAGAGGACTGTTTACAATCTTTTCTTGAAGCAAATGATACGATTTGCTTCATCAAATCCCATTGCCATATGGAATTTGAAACTATCCATATTGTCTATCTCGCAATCACTGGC
>SVGF01000032.1 GCA_015056475.1 Clostridiales bacterium | reverse complement strand
TTGGCATGGCGGGTTCAAGATTGCTTTTGTTCCTCGGTGTTGTTGTTTGTTTGCTCGCCGCAACAAACAGAAGCATAAACAAGATGACCGATTATCTCATAAAGAGATTAAAAGAAAAAGAAAAGACCAGAAAAGAAAAGATGCACGTTCTTCAGCGTTCTGAGATGCATCCCGTAAATACAAGACCTCAGCAGGTGCATAGGGCAGAGCCTAAAACGCAGGCAAGGCAAGAGCCGCAAAACTACTCCGAACCTCCGATCTCAGGCTTTAACAGAAAGCCCCGTCCAGAGCCTCAGCAGGAGATCTATGACGAAGAGCCCATCCGTGAGGTATATGCTCAGCCGGTTGAAGAAGATCGTCCCGCAAAGGTTCACGTTGAGAGAACAGAGCCAAAGCCTCGCAAGAGCAATATTATCAGTCTTAACGGAATGGCAAGAAAGTCCCGTCAGGAGGAGAACTACTCTGAGGCTGAGGAAAGACCTGTTATAAACGAAATGACTGATCTTGATGACAAGAACAGACCCTTGAACGTTACTGTTGACGGTGAAATTCTCGACGATGACACTCAAAGTGTTGCAGCACCGGTTGACGGTGTTGAAGAAACACAGTACATATTCCCGTCACTTGATCTGCTTGAGCTCCCGTCGGACAATAACGTAGATCCCCTCAACGAGGAGGAGGTATACCAAAAGGCAAAGGCAATAGAGCAGACCTTGTCGGACTTTGGTATTGCCGCAAAGGTAAACAATATTACTCACGGTCCTGTTATCACCCGTTACGAATGTTCTGTGCCGTCGGGTACAAAGATGAGCAAGGTGACTTCGCTCGATAAGGAGCTCGCATACAGCCTTGAGTGTGCAAGCATAAGAATAGAAGCCCCAATTCCCGGCAAGGCAGCTATCGGTATAGAAGTTCCAAATGAGATACGTTCAACTGTTTACTTGCGAGAGCTTCTTGAAAGTCCCGAATTTATAAAGAAGGAATCCCTGCTTGCATTTGCAGTAGGTAAGGATATTGCGGGTAACATAATAATAGGCGATATTGCCAAGATGCCTCACACCCTCATATGCGGTGCTACAGGCTCGGGTAAGAGCGTATTTGTAAACGGTATACTTATGTCGCTTTTGTATAAGGCTTCTCCGATGGACGTAAAGCTCATAATGGTTGACCCCAAAAAGGTTGAATTTGAGAAGTACAGAGGAATTCCTCATCTTCTTTTCCCCGTGGTTTCAAACCCGAAGCGTGCGGCTGGCGTGCTTGCATGGTGCGTTAAGGAGATGGAAGACAGATACGAAAAAATGGCAAAGGTCGGCGTAAGAGATCTCAGAGGTTACAATAAGCTGATGCGTTCATCACCGTCCGACGATCCCGAGCTTCAGCCGTTGCCGCTCATAGTAATAGTTATTGACGAGTTAAGTGACCTTATGGTCGTTGCAAAGGATGAGGTCGAGGATCACATCTACCGTCTTGCACAGATGGCAAGAGCCGCAGGTATGTATCTCTTGATAGCAACTCAGCGTCCGTCGGTTGACGTTATTACAGGTGTTATCAAGGCCAATATCCCGTCAAGAATCGCACTCAAGACGGCTTCTCCCCAGGATTCAAGAACCATCCTTAACTCAATTGGTGCGGAACAGCTCCTTGGTAACGGTGATATGATATACAAGCCGCAAGGACTTGACAGAAGCTTGCGTGTTCAGGGTGCGTGGGTTTCCGACGATGAGGTTGAAAAGGTAGTTGAATTTGTAAGAAGTCAGAATTTTGCTTCTCAGACGGCTCAAACTGAATCTCTTGAGAGCAAAATAACCGAAATAGATAAGAAGTTTGTGGAAGCTTCTGCTGTTGACGAGCTTTTGAACGAGGCTATTGCATTCGTAGTAAAGGAGCAGGAGGCTTCGGTATCAATGCTCCAGCGTCGTTTCAGGATCGGTCACGGCAGAGCAGGTAATCTAATTGACGAAATGGAAAAGAGGGGTGTGGTTGGTCCGCACATAGGCTCAAAGCCCAGAGAGGTTCTCCTTTCGAGGGATGAATATGAGATAGGATTTACACCCGAGGATAAGCGCGATACATATTGATATGAATTACAACGTAATGATGGTTTCTCTGGGTTGTTCCAAAAACAGAGTTGATGCGGAGGAGATGCTCGGTGTGCTTAAAAGCAGAGGGCACAGCGTTGTATCCGATCCCAATAAGGCTGATATAGTCATTATCAACACGTGCGGATTTATTGAGTCCGCTAAGCAGGAATCTATAGACGAAACCTTGAGCTACGCAAGGCTTAAGGAGGAAGGCAAGCTCAAGTATATTATTATGACGGGCTGCCTTGCTCAGCGCTACGCAAAGGAGCTTGAGGAGGAGCTTCCCGAGGTGGATGCATTCGTAGGCGTTACTGCGTTTGATGCCATTGCCGACGTTATAGACTCTCTCGGCAAGGGTAATAAGCAATATATGCGCGATATAAACGATCCTTGCTTTTTAGGTTTGCCCAGAGTAACCGAGGATAGCTCTGTTTATGCCTACCTCAAGATAGCAGAGGGCTGTGACAACAGATGTAGCTACTGCGCTATTCCTTATATAAGGGGCAATTTCAGAAGTAAGCCACTTTCAAGCCTTATAGACGAGGCAAAGGAGCTTGCATCAAGAGGCAAAAAAGAGATAATAGTCATTGCGCAGGATATAACCCGTTACGGACAGGATCTTGATGGCAACGTAGATCTCGCCACATTGCTTGACGAGCTTTCGCTCATCGACGGTATTGAGTGGATAAGACTTATGTATCTCAATCCCGCAAGAGTATCCCATGAATTTATAGACAAGGTTGCGGAAAATAAAAAGGTTTTGCCTTATTTTGACATTCCCGTTCAGCATATCAATACCGAGCTTTTGCAATCGATGAACAGAGAAGCGGGCAGCGAAAAGATATACGACGTTTTTGGTTATATCAAGCAAAAAATGCCCAATGCCTGCCTCAGAACAACGTTTATTACGGGCTTTCCGGGTGAAACAGACGAGCAGCACAGGGAAGTGCTTGAATTTATTAAAAAGAATCCCATCGACAATCTCGGTGTGTTTACATTCTCGGAGGAGGAGGGCACTCCCGCCGTTGAAATGGATAATAAAGTCCCCGCCGAGGTTGCACAAAAGCGCGCAGACAGGATCATGACGCTCCAAAAGCGTTTACTTGCATCAAGATTAAGAGCAAGGCGCGGCGAGGAGATAGATGTCATAATCGAAGGCAAAAAGAAAGGCTCCGGCTATTACGGCAGAAGCTTCAGAGATGCTCCCGATATTGACGGCACGGTCTGGATCAATACAAGCAAAACGTTGAACGTATCCGATATAGTAAAAGTTAAAATTACTCATACTTACGATTACGATTCGGAGGGTGAATTATTATGAGTCGCAGAAAAATGAATCTTCCGAATAAGCTTACGGTCATAAGATTTGCCTCTATACCCGTAATAATTGCATTGCTTATGATCCGCAGTGTTTCATGGTTGGACTATGCTGCAGCATTCTTGTTTGTTGCGGCTGCCTTTACAGACATGGTTGACGGCAAATTGGCAAGAAAGCACAATATAGTTACCGATTTTGGTAAGCTTATGGATCCTCTTGCGGATAAAACTCTTGTGGTGTCGGTGCTTATGGTGCTTGCAACGCAGGGCAGAATAAACGTTATACCCGTTATAATTATAATAGTAAGAGAATTGGCAGTTACGGGTCTTCGTGCGGTAGCCGCAAGCTCACCTGCTAAAAAGGTAATATCCGCAAGCATCTGGGGCAAGCTCAAGACAGTCGTTCAGATGACGACCGTCACAATGCTCATGCTTGATGGTATATTCAGCTTGATACCGTTCCCGATAATTCCCATAATGGTTGTGGCTATGACTGTACTCACAGTCATATCGGGTGCAGAATATTTTATACAGTACAAGGATTGCTTTAAGGATTATTAAACGGAGAAAATATGAAAGCAGAAATCATTTCCGTTGGTACGGAGCTTTTACTCGGGCAGATAGCCAATACCGATGCACAGTATATATCTCAGGAACTTTCAAAGCTCGGCATCGGTGTGTATTATCACACAGTTGTAGGTGATAATTGGGACAGGACTGTTGATGCGATAAGCCTCGCCGCAAGCAGATGCGATATCGTTATTCTTACAGGTGGGCTTGGCCCAACTGCCGACGATCTAACAAAGGAAGCGCTGTGCAGTTATCTGGGACTTGAATGCGTTATGCATCAGCGAAGCTACGAAAGGCTTTGCGAAAGAATGAAAAAGCACAATATCACTGCAATGACTCAGAATAATTACAAGCAAGCAATGTTCCCCGAGAGTGCGACCGTGCTTGACAATGACCACGGCACAGCACCGGGCATGTATTACGAAAGGGAAGACGCTCACGTTTTTGCGGCACTACCCGGACCACCGTCCGAGTTAAAGCCCATGTTTTCAAATTACGTGATGCCGTTATTGCAAAAAAAGAGTGGTAAGGTGCTCGTTTCAAGAGTGCTGAGAATGTA
Source organism: Clostridiales bacterium (assembly GCA_015056475.1). Taxonomy (GTDB): domain Bacteria; phylum Bacillota; class Clostridia; order HGM11327; family HGM11327; genus SIG351. The sequence continues at coordinate 14,816 of SVGF01000032.1, read as the reverse complement.
CGGCATAGGCGAATCCTCAATGGAAACGCGGGTAAAGGATATTCTTGACGCGCAGACCAATCCCACAGTTGCTCCGTTGCTCGGTAATGGGGACGTAACGCTAAGAATAACCGCAATGGCTGATAATCTGCAGGAAGCTAAGCTTTTGATAGAGCCAACTGAAAAGGCTCTCACCGAACGTCTTGGCGAATATATATACGGCTATGACGACGACACACCGCAAAGCGTGCTTGTTGAGTTGTTAAAGCAAAAGGGCCTTACCGTTGCTACTGCAGAATCCTGCACGGGTGGCTTGATAGCATCCCGTATAACGGACGTTCAAGGCTCGTCAGAGGTGTTTAACGAGGGTTTTGTCACTTATGCAAACGAGGCAAAGGTAAAGCATCTTGGAGTAAAAGAGCAAACGCTCATCGACTACGGCGCTGTAAGTGAGCAAACTGCTCGCGAAATGGTGTTGGGGCTCATTGAAAGAACGAATTGTGACGTTGCTATTGCCGTAACGGGTATTGCAGGCCCGGGCGGTGGCACACATGATAAGCCGGTAGGACTTGTGTGGGTAGGTGTGGCAGTAAAGACAAGCGATGGCATAAAGCTAAGCGTTACTAAGAATAATTTTGTAGGCAACAGAGAGAAAATAAAATTTTCCACATCCACAACGGCTATAATAAATGCAATTAAAATGATAAAAAATTTGTAAAATACAAGCGAGGAAAAATATATGGCAGAGATCAAGGATAAGAAATTAAAGGGTGAACCTTCCTCCAAGGAAGAAGCTCTCAAGCAGGCATTGGCATCTTTGGATAAGAGATTCGGCAAGGGTTCAGTCATGAAAATGGGCGAAAAGCCCACAATGAACGTAAGCACTATTTCCACAGGCTGTCTTGAACTCGACATTGCGTTGGGCGTAAAGGGCTTGCCAAGAGGCAGAATTGTAGAAATATACGGACCTGAATCCTCGGGTAAAACAACTATCGCTCTCCATTGCGTTGCAGAGGCACAGAAGACGGGTGGCACAGTTGCATATATCGACGTAGAAAACGCTCTCGACCCCGTATATGCTAAGGCTATCGGTGTTGATATCGACAATATGTACATTGCTCAGCCCGACACAGGTGAGGATGCGCTCGAAATTGTGGATACTCTCGTTTCTTCCGGTGCTATCGATATGGTAGTTATCGACTCCGTTGCGGCACTTGTTCCCAGAGCTGAGATAGAGGGCGGCATGGGTGATACTCACGTCGGCGTGCAGGCAAGACTTATGTCACAGGCTTTGAGAAAGCTTACAGGTACTATCAACAAGACAAAGTGCGTTGCAATATTCATCAACCAGCTCCGTGAAAAGGTTGGTGTTGTATACGGTAACCCCGAGGTCACACCCGGCGGTAGAGCTCTTAAGTTCTATTCTTCCGTAAGAATAGAGATCCGTAAGGGTGAGGCTATCAAGAGTGGTGAGGACGTTCTCGGTAACGTAACAAAGGCAAAGATTGCAAAGAATAAGGTTGCTCCTCCGTTCAAGTCCGCATCATTCGACCTTATGTACGGTGAGGGTGTTTCTATGGAAGGCTCCATCGTTAACGTCGGTTCAGAGCTCGGTATACTTGAAAAGAGCGGCTCATGGTATTCTTACAAGGGCGAGAGAATAGGTCAGGGTAAGGAAAACGTAAAGAAATTCCTTAAGGAAAATCCCGCGATCGCAGAGGAAATCAAGGTGGCAATTCTTGACAACTTCACCGTTGCCGATCAGAACGCTTCAAGCGTGGCTGACGACGGAGAAATCATTTCCGACGACGATACATTTATTGACTGATTTATAAGATCTAAGGAGATTATATGAAATATAACTATTCTGAAATTGAAAAGAAATGGCAAGAGTATTGGGAGAAGAACCATACGTTCAAAACAGACGTTTGGGATTTTTCCAAGCCTAAGTATTACGTTCTTGACATGTTCCCGTATCCGTCAGGCGTAGGTCTTCATGCAGGCCACCCCGAGGGCTACACAGCTACGGACATCGTTTCAAGAATGAAGAGAATGCAGGGATACAACGTCCTTCACCCCATGGGCTACGACTCATTCGGTCTTCCTGCAGAGCAGTATGCCGTAACAACGGGTAATCATCCCGACGGTTTTACGCAGGAAAACATAAAGACGTTCTCAAAGCAGCTCAAGGAGCTTGGCTTTGACTACGATTGGGACAAGATGATCGCAACAAGTGACCCCGATTTCTACAAGTGGACACAGTGGATATTCAAGCAGCTCTATCTTGACGGCTACGCTCAGCACATCGATATGCCCGTAAACTGGTGTGAGGAACTCGGTACTGTGCTTTCAAACGACGAGGTTATTGACGGTAAGTCTGAAAGAGGCGGTTTCCCCGTTGTAAGAAAGAACATGAAGCAGTGGGTTATCAATCAGCCAGCATTTGCTGAAGAACTTTTGGAAGGTCTTGATGAGATCGATTGGCCCGAATCCACAAAGCTCATGCAGAAGAACTGGATAGGCAAGTCAACGGGTGTTGAGGTAAAATTCCAGATCGTTGGCGGCGGTGAATTCTCAATATTCACAACCTGTATCGAAACGATCTACGGTATCACCTTCATGGTGCTTGCGCCCGATGGCGAGCTTGTAAAGCAGCTCATGCCCAGAATCGAGAACAAGGAAGAGGTTCAGGCGTATATCGAAGAAACTCTCAAGAAGAACGATATGGACAGAACAGAGCTCAACAAGACAAAGTCAGGCTGTGAGCTCAAGGGCGTTACTTGCATCAACCCCGTAAACGGCAAGGAGGCAAAGCTCTTTATCGGTGATTTCGTTCTTGCCAACTACGGCACAGGCGCAGTTATGGCTGTTCCTTCACACGATCAGCGCGACTTTGAGTACGCTATCGCACACAATATTGACATGATACAAGTAATCGACGGTGACGAAAAGCTCGGCCACGTTGACGTTTCCGAAAAGGCTTTTGAAAAGGGCGAGTATCTCGGCAAGGGCTACAAGCTCATCAACTCCGAGGAGTTTGACGGCTTGACTGTAGAAGAAGCTAAGGAAGCTATTACTTCAAAGCTCGAAGCAATGGGCGTTGCAAAGAGAACAGTAAATTATCACTTCAGAGAATGGATATTCGCAAGACAGAGATACTGGGGCGAGCCCGTTCCCGTTGTTCACGGTGAGGATGGCAATATCCACGTTATCCCCGACGAGGAGCTCCCGTTGATACTCCCCAAGCTTGATAATTACAAGGGCGTTAACGGCAAAGCACCTCTCGAAAACGCTACAGAGTGGAAGCAATATGATGCAAACGGTATCAAGGGTACAAGAGAAACGTCCACAATGCCGGGCTCTGCAGGCTCAAGCTGGTACTTCTTGCGCTACATTGATCCCAAGAACAATGATGAATTTGCAAATCAGGAGCTCTTGAAGCATTGGATGCCTGTTGACCTCTACATCGGCGGACCCGAGCACGCAGTTGGTCATCTTATGTATTCAAGAATCTGGAACAGATACCTCTACAATAAGGGCCTTGCTCCCACAAAGGAGCCCTTCAAAAAGCTTGTTCATCAGGGTATGATCCTCGGTGCAAACGGCATCAAGATGGGTAAGAGATTCCCCGAATTTGTTGTTAACCCCAGCGACGTTATCCGTGATTACGGTGCAGACACACTCCGTCTTTACGAAATGTTCATGGGTCCCCTTGAGGTTTCAAAGCCTTGGAGCAACCAGGGCGTTGAGGGTGCAAAGAGATTCCTCAACCGTGTATGGTCATTCTTTACAGAGCCCGATAATATCATCGACGGCGAGCTCCCCGCACTTGAAAAGATATACCACAAGAGTGTTAAGAAGATCACGGACGACTTTGAGATCCTCGCATTCAACACAGCTATCTCACAGATGATGATATTCATGAATGCCGCATACAAGGAAGGCAAGTGCCCCAGGGCATATGCTGAAGGCTTCATAAAGATGATATCGTGTATCTGTCCTCATATCGGTGAAGAAATGTGGTCATTGCTCGGTCACGAGGATACCATTGCATACGAGCCCTGGCCGACCTATGATGAGTCAAAGACTTCTGACGATGAGATCGAGATCGCAGTACAGGTAAACGGCAAGCTCAAGGGCAAGATCAAGCTCCCCATGGATGCACCTGCCGCAGACGCTATTGCCGCTGCCAAGGCGGACGAGGGTGTTGCAGCTGCAATCGCAGGCAAGACCATCGTTAAGGAAATATCGGTTCCTAACAAGATAGTTAATATCGTTGTTAAGTGATCGTTACAAAAGAATCGATTCTAACGAACGTAAAAAGACCTGCACTCAAAAGCAAAGTGCAGGTCTTTAGTTTTACAATTCTGTTATCTTTACGTGCCTAGTCACGATATTTTCGGGATCGCTTTCGTCGATATCAAATATTCTTGCGCCCTTATTCTGCTTCTCACCATAGCAGTTATAGCCTATGCTTCCATCGTTACACAATTTAACTCCGCAGTAAGTTCCGCATTGGAAATTGTCGTGTGAATGACCGGAGCAGACAGCCTTTATGTCACCTCGCTGAATAATTGCAGCAAAAAGCCCGCAGTTGAACGTCGCAAGGTCAAAATGCTCGGGATAATATCCGTCGGTGTTGCACTCAACTGGATTTTTTGTAACAGCCGCTGCCTCATAAAGTGCCACGTGCGTTGCCAAAAGTGCGGGTATCTTTCTGCCGTATTGCTTTTCAAATTCAACCGAAGTGTTGTAATACCACATCAATTGGTCAAAGCAGATAAGCCCCCACACACTCTGATTGGGATGTGAGGTGTTTGGCAAACGGATAACCGATCTCACCTTTTCCTTATTGAGGTTTGCTCTTGTGTGCTCTGAGGAGGACGGACCCGAATCCAACGCCCAAACGTTGAATACCACGTCATCGGAGGAGGACGCCAATATCGGGAGTACAAAATTCGACTGCCCGGTAATGCCCTTTACGGAGCTTGAAACGTTGTGAGGATAGCTCATATATTCCGCTTGATGCACGTCCTCGTCAACCTTAACGTCGTGATCGTGATTTCCCCATATCTGCGCCCAAGGGATATTTCTTTCTTCAAACGGACGTGCTACCATTCCAACGTATTGTTTAAGCTCATCAACAGTATGTATGTGATGTCCGTCGCAGTTGTCACCGCCCAGAATTACAAGGTCGGGCTTAATGACATCGAGCATTTTTGCTATTGCTTCAAACGTTCTTCCGTCAGAATCGGGAGTTTCCTGTATGTCCGACATCATGAGTATGCGGAATTTTCCGTCGGAATTAAACCTTAACGGCTTTTTTGTGTTGATAATATTTGCCAAGCTCATATTTTTACTCAAGGATATTTGTGGTAATATAATCTACTCCCATTTCAACGAGAGCCTCGGCTCTTGCGGGATTATCAACAGTCCAGCAGTTTATCTTAAGTCCCATAGCGTGAGCCTTGTCGACGAATTTCTTATTTACGTGTGGATGATTTATATCAATATCGATCTTGTCCTTAACGAGTCTTTCGAGCATAGCATCGTCAAGCTCTCCGCAAAGGTACTGCGCAGGCTGATCGGGGAGTATCTTCTTTACTTTAACAAGGTTTTCATATCCGAATGCAATAAAAATAACGTTGTGTAAATAGTTTTCAGCAGTAATGATATCTATCATGTTCTGCGTATCTTCTTCGGAAAGATCACTCTTTATTTCAAGCACGCAAACCTTTTCATATCTTGCGCAAATTCTTACGTATTCTTCAAGAGAGGGAAGACAAAGGTCAGCTCTCGGTCTGCCGTCTGTATCTGTCAACGGGATATTTCTGAGCACGTCGTAGCTTGTCTTTTCGATCTCGCATCTCAAGCCGCTTGACGTTCTTGCTGTGTTGCCATCGTGGCTGATTATAAACTTTCCGTCATAAGTTCTGTGGATATCTGTTTCCACGCCAAAATAGCTTCTGTTACCTGCGGCAACGAATGCTGCGGCAGTATTTTCTCTTTCAAGTCCGCTTACGCCTCTGTGGGCAACCATAAGTGTTGAGCCCTTGTTTATCTTTACGGTATTCATAAAAATATCCTTTCGGTATTTGTATTAACGATAATATTTCGTCCAAAGTATATTATAGCACATTTTACAAAGAAAAGCGCAAATAATTTATAAAAAACATAATTTGTAAATAATAATATCATTCATTGCAAAATTTTGCAGTATGTGGTATAATTATATATAATAGATGATATGTTGTTTTGCGGAGGTGCTTATGAAAAAAATACCAAGATTATTAAAAAAGGCGATCATTATCTGCTTGTGCGTTGGCATTGTAGGATGTATTGCAGTATTTGGCATTGATGCATACGTGCGCCTCTCGGTAAAGGACAGGGTCATTACTGTCGAAGATTCTGCTCAGCTTCAGAACGCGGATTGCATACTTGTGCTTGGTTGCTACGTTTATCCCAACGGCACTCCCAGTCATATGCTTGAGGATAGGCTTAAGACGGGTGTTAGTTGCTACGATGCGGGCTCTGCGCCCAAAATAGTCATGAGCGGTGACCACGGCAGAACTGATTACAACGAGGTGCGCGCCATGAAGGATTTTGCTATTGATTACGGTGTGCCCTCAAGTGACGTTTTTATGGATCACGCGGGCTTTTCCACGTATGAGAGCTTGTATCGCGTAAAAGAGGTGTTCTGTGCCGATTCTGTTGTGATAGTATCTCAGGGGTATCATTTATACAGAGCTCTCTATATTGCAGAAAAGCTCGGTATTGAGGCATACGGTGTAAGCGCAGACTTAAGACCATACAGGGGAGCCTTTATGCGAAACGTAAGAGAAATAGCTGCCAGAGTAAAGGATTTTACTATGTGTATATTCATGCCCGAGCCAACTTATCTCGGTAAAGAAATACCTGTCTGGGGCAACGGTGACCAAACAAACGATTATTAAATCAGCAAATAACGGAAAGGATAAAATATGCCATTAAAGGTATGTTCACTTTACAGCGGAAGCAGTGGTAATGCAACGCTGATAGCGGGCAATAACAGTAAAGTATTAATAGATTGCGGAGTGTCTGCAAGGGCTGTGGAGTCCGCACTTCATAACGTAGGCGTGCGCCCCGAAAGCATAAAGGGTATATTCATCACCCATGAGCATTCCGACCACATAAAGGGCGTGGGCATCATGTCAAGAAAGTACGGTATACCTGTTTATGCCAATGCAAAAACGTGGGAGGCAATGCAAGAGAAGGTTGGCGATCTTTCTTTGGCTTGTTGCAGAGAGGTCACAAACGGCTCCCAAATGCTCATAGATGATCTTTGCATATCAAATTTCAAAACGTCACACGATACCGTCGACCCCATAGGCTATACTGTTGAATGTGAAAATAAAAAGGTAAGTATCGTAACGGATACCGGTGTGGTTACAAACTCAATATTGAATGCAATGATGGGTTCACAGCTTGTATTGCTTGAATCCAATTATGACAAAAAAATGCTCAGCGAGTGTACGTATCCCGCTATGCTCAAGAGCAGAATATCGTCAACCAAGGGCCACCTTTCAAACGAGGATTGTGCCGCAACAATATTAAAGCTTTTGAGCAGCAATATAAAATACATACTCCTTTCCCATCTCAGTAAAGAGAGCAATACTCCTGAGATAGCGTATTGCACGGTAAAGAGCATTCTTGAGGAGAATAACGTTTACATTGGCAATGACGTAATGGTCGATATGACCTACCGCGACAGATCAACACAAGTATATAATTTAATTTAAGGAGATAATATGTCAGAACACGATCTTAATCAGACTCCTGATTTTGCAGTAAAACCAAAAAGAGAATATCCAACGGTAGCCCAGGCGGGGCTTATAATGCTTGGACTTACCGTATGGTTTTTTGTGGTGCAATACCTGTTGGTATTTGTTATTCAGACAAATGCGGATATAATGGACGGATTCCAAAATAACGCAACGGTATATTACTTTATAAACGCAGTATATCAGGCTGCGCTTTTGGGCTTGCCCATACTTTTGATATTCTCAAAGTTCAAGGGTTCAACAGAAAAGCTTGCAAGATTCAACGGCATATCGTCAAAAGAAATTGTAATCGTTGTGGTGCTTGGCTTGCTCATGTACGTTGCCAATGCGCTTTTGAGCTCGGCAAGTGTGGAGCTTGCATCCATATTTACAAACGTTGAGATACCCGAAGTACCGCCCGTGTACGAAACTACGGACATTATTACCATGATGTTGCTTTACGTTGTTATAGCGCCTGTATTTGAAGAAATAATATTCAGAGGCATCATTATGCGCGGACTTGAGGGTGTGTCAAAATGGTTTGCTATCATTGTAACGGCAGCGCTGTTCTCACTTTTCCATTTAAGCTACTACACCGTGATCCCAAAATTCCTTGGCGGAGTGCTTCTCGGTTATGTTGTGTTTGCAACGGATTCGTTGTATTCCGGCATAGTTATCCATCTTCTCAATAACGCTATCTCGGGTATACTTACAATAATATACGACAATAGCAGTGTTATGGATGATGCAGAGGCTATTCTTGGCGAGGTTACACTTTCTGACCAAATAGTGTCGATAGTTTTAACCACAGGTATGTCAATAGGCATAATAGTAGTAATAATTGCAGTGCTTGCAATAATGCGCAACAGCTCAAGAACTCCCGACGGTGAGGGTGGCTATATTCACAAGGGCAAGATACGCGAAAAATACGACTGCGAAAAGCCTGTTGCAATCTATAAGTATATCCCCATAATAATATCTGTTGCGGTATTCCTTGCGTTTACAGTGATTGATATAATCAGTTGTTGGAAATAATTTAGTTAGTCAAGGCGGTGGAATTTTACCGCCTTGTTTTTTGTTTTAACAGGTTGCGTCTGTAGTGAGTATTGAGTAAAAAACGTGAATGATAAAATTTTTTTTGAAAAACTATTGAAATTTTATTGATTCTGTGGTATTATTAACTTAATATGAATTAATTGGGTACAAAGCCCAAAAAGAGGTAAGTATGTTTTCAATAAGAGCAGATGGTAAAAGAGTTAAAAGTGTTGGTAATATGTATACAATAGCTTCATATTTCATGATTGACAGAAGTGACGCATGTAACGCCACAACTGTCAGATTGCCATATCAGCCAATTCATGAATATGTTATAGAGGCGAGAAAAAAGGGCGTACAGCTCAGCTATATGGCGGTTGTTATAGCCGGTATGCTCAGAACGATGTGCACACATCCATTCCTTAACAGATTTATTGCAAACAAAAAGGTTTATGCAAGAAACGAGGTTGCTATCGGTATGGTAGTTCTTCGTAACGGCGAGAATGCTGAGGAATCCATGGGCAAAATGAAGTTCAAGCTCACGGATACCATCTTTGACGTTAACGACAAGATAAACGAATTCGTTTCAAACAACAGACATAACGACGCAAACGAAACGGATAAGATCATGAAGACACTCACAAAGATTCCCGGTCTTTTGAATATTGGTACTACCATCATCAGATTTGCCGATAAGCACGGACTTTTGCCCAAGGCAATTATTGATGCCAGCCCGTTCCATTGTTCATTCGTTATAACAAATCTTGCGAGCATAAGAACAAATCATATATTCCATCACGTATATAATTTCGGTACTTGCGGTGGTATTTATGCGATCGGTAACCTTGAGGACGTTCCTAAGATGAAGAATGGTGAGATAATCCTTGAAAGACAAATGCCCATAGGCATTATGTGTGACGAGAGAATAGGCGACGGTCATTCTTATGCAAGAGCATTTGCAACCTTGCAAAAATATATGAAGAATCCTGCACTTCTTGAATCACCTCCCGATGAGATAATCGTGGATTTTGATTTTGAAGGATTGAAGTAAGCTTATGGATAAATTCGGTCAAATATTATTTGATTGCCTGATAGCGTTATCCGTTATACTCTGCCTTGCATACATAGTAATGACCATGAGAAAGTCAAGGCAGACAGCGCGGAATAAGCCCGTCGGAGCCTTGCTTGGCAAAAAGCCGGTAAAGCTTGAATATGACGGTGTTGTCACCGAGGCAATGCTCAGCTTTTATACTGACGGCTTGTATTTTGAAAAGGATAACGGGGCACTCTTTATTGAGCATTCAAGATTAATAAAGGTATCACAGGCAGAGGATAATTTGAGGTATACGGTCCTGTTTGCTCCGTCAAGCATAAAAAATGACAGATTCGTCATTATAAGTGACGAGCTGTTAAACGACGATCTTGTAGCTTGCATCGAGGTAAGCAAACTTGATATGAACGAGGATGATGATAAGTGAGAAAAAAGTTTTCTGAAAAGTACGATCTCAATTCCGACTCGGGCAAAAAGCCCTGGTGGTATATCGTTGGATATACCATTTTGGAGTGGATAGAGGATACACTTAAAAAATTGGGCTTTACGGTAAATTGGTATTTTACAAGCGAAGAAATGAAAGAGATCTGGTACAAACGCATGATTTTTGCCATTGTCGCAATAGTGGTTATAGTATCAATTGTAATTGCAACAAAATTTTAATAAAAATTGTAAATAAATTTAAAAATTTTTAATTTTCCTATTGAAATATTTTATTATCTATGGTAGAATATATACAGTCAAAGCTTTTATGGAGGTTTATACTATGAGATCTAAGAAAAACTCTAATTTAGGGTATGAGATCGAGCCTTTTTACAAGAGAATTCCTTCCAACATCGGTTATTGGTTCTCAAAGAAGGCATCAAACGTTAAAGTACGTTTAACTACTTATTTTAAGAGCAAAGAGACATGGAAGATCTGGAAGAGAAGACTTATTGTTGTCGCAGTAATTTTGGTTATTATCGGTAGCTTTAAGGTTAAGGACGCATTGAATTTGTATCCTTACGATGAAAATAGTTATTTGCTCACAGACCTTGATAGAACTACTTTAACCAATTATGCCGGCAGTCCGGGTGTTAATCGTGTTGATGTTTTGTTTGAAAATATTACAAACAGAACTGACGATTCCATTCGTATGGTATCTACAGTAATGGGTTATAAGGTTACAGAGGATATTACGTACGATTCTGAAACGGGTAAGATTACTCTTGTTGTTGACAACAGAAAAAACATGATGGTAAGCAAAGCAGACAGAGTCAAGAAGACCGTGGAGTACACCGGTACAAAGACTAAGTACACAAGCGATTCAAAGTTCCAGTATTATTTGACTGCCGTTGGTCAAACTGATTTCTTGGTTGCAGAGGTGGCTCTTAAGGACGCTTACAATTCGGGTAGCGTTAAGAAATAATTTGATATCCCGGTGCTCTGCATCGGGATTTTTTTTATGGAGGAATCGTATGAGATGTCAGAAATGCGGTAAACAATTGGATTCAAGAGCAAGATTCTGCACAAGTTGTGATTACGACAATTACCCCGAGATGAATAGGGTAAAAACAAAGGCCAACGTTATCAAAACGCAGAATACAACTGTTTCTACTTCAAACAACGTTAATACTGTTTCGTCTTCAACAAAAAATCAGCCGCAGAAGAAGCCCAAAGTTGGTTTTATAATATTCATAATAGTTTTAATATATATACTTATGAATATACTCGGCTTAGGAGATTGATACAAATATGAAAAAGAAGAAGCAGCTTGATATTGATGACCGCAAAATAATAATATATATAGCTACTGCATTGGAGTTTGTAGCAGTTATAGCGCTCAGGCTCTTTATGTTGAACGATATGGAGCAAAGTGGAAAGCTCCCTGTTTTTTACTGTGCTTTGGCAGTACTGTTAATAGGCTATTTTGTGCTTATAAGGCGCGTATGGAGGTGCCCGTCATGCGGTAAGTACCTTGGTAAGATCGATATAGGTATGAAAAGCTGTAAGTATTGCGGCGAAGATTTTAATAAGCCCTTGCAAAACGTAAAATTAAAAAGAGTAAATAAAAAATCAAAAAAGAAATAACTTAACTTGAAATTCAGGAGAATAAATATGGGTTATATGACAAGAGAACAATGGGTTGAATTTGCTGATCAGCAGCCCAAACAGAGAGATCGTGAGCTTATGGTTCGTGCCTATGACATAATTATGGGCAATATGACACAGCCCGACGGCGGCCATTTTTGGTCACCTAACAGATGTATAGTTCCTGCATTGGGTTGTTTTAACGGTGTGTGGAATTGGGACTGTGCATTCCACGTAATGGGTGTTTCTCGCTGGGATCCTCAGATCGCAAGAGAAAACGTTATTGGTTTTACAAATTTTCAAAAAAGAGACGGTATGTTCCCCGATGCGGTAACAATAAGCCGTAAAATATTGGACGACATTACAAAGCCACCGGTACTTCCTTGGGCGACCGAAATTGCATACAAGGCTGAGAAGGATATCAATTTCCTCAAAACTGTATATCCGAGATATAAGCTGAATGAGGAATTTTGGGTAAATTGCCGTTCGAAGGACGGAATGTTCTATTACATTCCTGATTTTGTTGACGATGAAGGCAACGCTAAGAATTCCTGCGAGTCCGGTTGGGATAATTCCGTTCGTTGGGATATGGGTGCACAGAATATCTGGGCTATTGACCTCAACTGCTACATGGTAATGTTCTACCGCTCAATGGCTTATTTTGCTGAAGAACTTTCACTTGCAAAAGACGTTGAAACTTGGAAAGCAAAGGAAGCAGCTCTCATTGAGAATATCGAAAAGTATTGCTGGGATGAATCACGTGGTTGCTATACTGACGTTAACATAATTACAAAGGAGCACTCAAGTGTTATTACTCCCGCATCGTTCATGCCTCTTTACATTGGTATAGCTCCAATTGAAAGAGCACAGGCAATGTGTGCTATCGCTGAGGACAAGAATAAGTTTGACTGCAAGATGCCAACAGTAGCGTATGATGATCCGGAATACAGCGTAAACTATTGGAGAGGTCCTACTTGGATCAACGTTGCATACTTTGCTGCTAAGGGCTTGAAGAATTACGGCTTTGAGGTTGGAGATAAGATCAAGGAGCACATTCTTGATATGATCTATCAGAATAAGGAAGGTATCTACGAAACGTATAATTCCTTGACAGGTGTTGGTAACGGTCCTTGCAATTTCAGCTGGAGCAGTGCATTTACGATCGAGTTTATAATCAATTTCTGATACTTATATGCCGGATGTGGGGCAGTCCTGCATTCGGCTTTTTTAATGAGGAGAATAATATGAATTTTAAGGATCAAAGCAAGCAAAAAGCAGTAACTTTCAGCTATGATGACGGCGTTATGCAGGATATAAAGCTCATTGAGCTTCTTAATAAGTACAACTTAAAATGTACTTTTAATCTAAATTCCGAGCTGCTTGGCTCACCCGGGGCACTTGACAGAGTTGGTAAAGTCATTGCTCATAACAAGATCGCTCCAAATGACGTAAAACACGTGTACGACGGTCATGAGGTCGCGGTGCATACGCTTACGCATCCAAATCTTACAGAGCTTGATGAGCCCGAGATCATCCGTCAGGTAGAGCAGGACAGACTCAATCTTTCGGAGCTTGCCGGTTATGAGGTCGTTGGTATGGCGTATCCTTGCGGCGGAGTAAATAACGACGATAGAGTTGCCGAAATCATAAAGAAGAACACCGGTGTTAAGTATTCTCGCACAATAACCAATACAGACAGCTTTGATCCGCAAAAGAATCTTTACAGATTCAACCCAAACGTATATCATATCCTTGAATTTGACAGACTGATGGAAATGGGAAAGCGTTTCATTGAACTCAGAACTGATTCACCCAAAATATTCTATATATGGGGACATGCATACGAAATGGATTATTCCAAGGATAATTGGGATAAGCTTGAGGAGTTCTTTAAGCTCATAAGTAACAGGGCTGACATTTTCTACGGAACAAATAAGCAGGTGCTTTTGTGATAATACTGTAAATCCAAACAAGTAGATCCAACACAAGAGGTAATTAAATTATGAAATCTATCAGATCAATTTATAAAATAGGCTTGGGTCCGTCAAGCTCGCACACAATGGGGCCTGCATTTGCTGCCGACCGTGTCTTAAAAATGTACGGCGATGCTGACTATATAAAGGTCACGTTATTTGGATCACTCGCAAAAACAGGTAAGGGGCACGGCACCGACCGTGCGATATCTGAAATACTTGCAAACGTTAAGCATGACATTGTGTTTGACTGTGAATCTGAGACATCCTTTCACCCCAATACGCTCGAATTCACCGCGTATAAGAATAATGTTGTGATCGGTAACAAGATATTTTACAGCATCGGCGGTGGCGAGATATTGGCTGATAATGAAGAAAAGACGTACGAAAAGCAGGTTTACACAGAAAAAAGCTTTACGGAAATTGCATCTTTGTGCAAATCAAAGAATATTCGCCTTTCGGATTACGTTTTTGAACATGAGGATGCAGATTTTAAGCAGTATTTATTCACAGTATGGAAAACAATGCTCAATTCTATAAACGAGGGCTTGAGTAAAAGCGGAATCCTCCCGGGTGGACTTTGTGTTGAAAGAAAAGCTCAGTTTTTGTATAACCAGAAGCATATTGACGAAAGTCCGCAAACGCGTGAAAACCGTCTTGTTTGCTCATATGCGTTTGCTGTCAGTGAGCAGAATGCGGATTGCTCAGTTATAGTAACAGCACCGACCTGCGGCTCATGCGGTGTTTTGCCTGCGGTATTAAAATATATGCAGGACAAAAATCATTTTACGGATGACGATATTTTAAGAGCCTTGGCGGTTGCGGGGCTTATAGGTAATATCGTATCTACAAATGCGTCCATAAGCGGTGCTGAGTGCGGATGTCAGGCGGAGATAGGCACAGCCTGCA
>SVGF01000137.1 GCA_015056475.1 Clostridiales bacterium | reverse complement strand
TTGATTTTAACCTTTGCAGTTATTAATCTGTAATAGTCAAATTACCGATGGTATATTTAATAATATAATTATGTGTGACGTCAACTCCATAAGAATTAAGAACAGAAACGTCACTAACAATGTTATCACTACGGCCTATCTGCGTTTGAACACCTACAAAAGACGGCATTGCAAGGAAATGTCCCTCGACCAATGTGCCGCTTTCAAGTGAAAACTTATGGCAGGTAAGAGGTGTTCCATCGTATTTCTTTTCTGCATCACCTGCTTTGATGGTTATTTCACGAGGCTGTATGATGAGTGTTCCGTATGTTTTTCTGATGTAATATATATCTGTAACGTCGTTCTTGTTTTCGTCAAGAATTTTAACGCTGAATGAGTTGGGGAGTATACCTGCATCAGCAACCACGGTTGATTCTATTACAAACGTGTGGTCGGGCGCGAGCACACCGGAGGTATGTCTTGCAACAGGTACGGGCTTAGTGCAATATTCAAAAGCGTCGGACGGACTGATAAAATTAAGCGCATACAGGTATACGTGAACTATACCCGTATTCAGCTCAAGATCAAACATCGAGGTTACGTCCGTATTATTTTTGTCATAGATTTTGATGCTTTTTATTATACTTGTGGATATTCCTGCGGATGTGCGCTCCCCCTCAACAACAGCGTCGTACGTATATCCAAGAGCTTCAAATTCTTCAAATCCTTTAAGGAGATTGGTTGCCTTAAGCGTAGTGCCGTTGTATTTCTGTCTTACGGTTATCGGAGTCAAAGTTGCACTAAATGGATGATCGTTAGGATCACATATGTCGCAATCGCAGTTTTCGTCGTGTGCGGAGTCGGACGGGCGTCCACCGCCTGTTACTTCAACGTACACCCAACCTGTGCCGTCAATATATACTTCTACCCAAGCGTGTGCTTGCTTTGCCAAAACGTTTGTCCATTCGCCCGCTTTAAGATCAGCAACTGCGCCAATCGTATATCTTGCGGGTATTCCGAGAGCGCGGAATAAGAGCGTTGCGGCGGATGCGTAATGCTTGCATAGCCCTGCTTTGTATTTGCTTAAAAACGCAATTGCAACGTTACTTTCTTGCTCCATTGCTTTGTCGTAATTCGCCTCATATTTTGCGGCATTTCGGATATAGCTTGCGACTACTTGTATTGCGTAACGGGTATCTTTGGGAAATCTTTCTTTTTTTATGATACCTTCCATAAACTCACGAGTTTCATCGTCGATGTAAAGATAATTCTCGTAAACAAATTTTCTGTACTCGGCTTCAAATGCTTTATATAGCGGTTTGTAGTTG
Source organism: Clostridiales bacterium (assembly GCA_015056475.1). Taxonomy (GTDB): domain Bacteria; phylum Bacillota; class Clostridia; order HGM11327; family HGM11327; genus SIG351. Next base: position 1,278 of record SVGF01000137.1, on the reverse strand, counting down.
TTGTTAAGTGATGGATAATTACTTCCGATCCTCAAATAAGATAAAGTGTATGCATTTGAGATGCTGCCCGAAAAGAAAACGTCGTTTGTTTGAATTTCGGCGTTGCCTTTTTCGGGAATTGTATAATACGGGAGCGCATACGGCTGATAATTTGACTTTATCTGCACCTTGTTTATATCTCTTTGCTTACCTTGTGCTAAAAGAGAGATAAGGTATATTGCGCTGTATTTGTCATTGATGAGGGAATCGTAAACGGGAGCTTCGGACCATGCTTTGCCGTTGTAATTGCCGTAGCTTGACATTTTAAGATAGGCAAAGTCGTCCAATTCGGAATAAATGCTGTATAGAACAGCATTTTCAGAGTTAGGACCGGGCAAAAGGTCTGATCCGCTTGTAAACGGAGGTGTTATTGAGGATTCATAGGGCGAAGTTATCTTCAATGTGCCTTCTCTGACAAATAAATTATAATTCCTTGTGACGTCAGTACCGAGTCTGTCATAAATAAATACAGATTCGATTGTGTTGGGCTTTTCACCTATATCAATAATGGAGCCCGTAACGTTAACTATCGCGCTGTGACCTATTACCAATCCGTCATGCTCGGATGAGATCGCATAGTTTGGATTTTCCAATACGAATCCGTCAAATATTTTTGAATCACTTGCGGAGCTTATCACAAGAACTCTGGGGTTGACTTTAAGTATGCCAAGGTCATAGTATACGTCGTAGTCACTTGTGACATCAGCGCCCAACTCATCCGTGATCGTTACTTCAATATAATTCGGACTTTCTCCCACGTTGGTTTGCGAGCCGAAAAACTCAACGGATATATTGTGTCCGTCTTTAATTTCACCTCGTGAGATCTTCCACTCGTGATTTGTAAGCGGTGAGGAGTCGTACAACGCCTCTACGCTCTTTGTTGATATGGTAATTTTTGTACGGTCGATCTCAAATATGCCGCTCAGCATAAAAACAACAGTCACGGCAAAAAGAAACACTATACCGATTGCTATGGAACATAATATTTGAATTGATCTGTTTCGTTTTGACATGGCTTTGTTTGGCATATTTATCTTAACCTAAGAAAAATATGCGCTTCCTTTCTATATACTGTTATGCATTTCTTTGCAATTTGTTTATCAATTTCTTGCACTGCAACATATTTTCAGTGCCAAAAAGCTCATCAATAAACGAGACAAGCTCCTGTGAGGAATTGCGAAGGTATATTGGATTTTGAGCTTCAAGCTTTCTTATAACCTTTTTTGCGAGAATATCGTC
>SVGF01000031.1 GCA_015056475.1 Clostridiales bacterium | reverse complement strand
CCAATCTCTGTTCTTTCCAAGGCATTGTCCGTCTCCCTTCGACTTCTTTATGCCTTTATTTTACCACAAATTTGTAAACTATGTCTCTTCACATTCTGTAAACTATCTTACCACACTATACAGCTTGCTCCTCCCGCGTTTTTTACCAAAAGCAAGGCCGAAAAAGCCTTCCTCCGGGAGGAAGGGGGACCACGGAGTGGTGGAAGGAGACTACCCCTCAGTCAGCCTTATCGGCTGACAGCTCCCCTGACAAGTGGAGCCGAGTGTGTTGTGCGTTTTGTGGGACTTCGCGTCCTCGACTGTCCAAAGCCTTCTCCAGTGGGAGAACAAGGTCGCAAGCGACCACCGAGTTTTGCGAAGCAAAACATCGAGGTGGCGTAGCGTGACGGATGAGGTGTAAATCACGCATCCGATGCGGTCGATTCGTGAATCACCCCTACAAATTTGCACATTCATCCGACAAAACGACATTGATCTTGTAGGGACCGGCGTCCTCGACGGTCCAAAGCCTTCCTCCGGGAGGAAGGGGGACCACGGAGTGGTGGAAGGAGTAAGGACCTCGACTCCCCTCCATATCCCATTCCCGTTAGTCGGAACTAACCCGAACCAAACCGGAACCTCAAGCGAAATATAACCACCAAATGCGAAAAATTAAATGCTTTTTATTAAATTATACTTGAAAAACTAATGATTATATGGTATCATTATCATAATAAAAACAACAAGGAGTACACTATGAGCAACAATACTTTCAGTTACGGTAGCGTGTTAAAGGTCACTCGCTACGATACAAAAGAAGATATAGAGCGCAATCTTTCACTCATGAAGGACTGCGGTATGAATACGGTGGTTATATGGCCCGCGGCATTCTGGTGGGAAGAAAAGAAAGAGGGCTACCCCTTTAATACAGGCAGAATGATACTCGATTTAGCGGACAAATACGGAATAAAAGTAATTATGGAGCTCGCAGGTCAGCATACTGCATTTGAGTATATCCCCGATTTTATGATGAAGGATGAGTACCATCCCATTGATAAGCTCGGCCATAAAGAGATAGGTCAGGAGAGCTTCGGCTTCCTCAATTACTTCCACCCCGAGGTAAATGACCTCATCTGTAAGCATTTTGCAGCCGCAGCCCGGGCTTATAAGGACCACCCCGCGCTCTTGGCGTACGACGTCTTCAACGAGACCATGTTCCGCTCATACGATAAGTATACTATCGAGGAGTTCCGTACATGGCTCAAAGAAAAATACGGTACCATCGAAAAGCTCAACGAGGTTTGGGAGAGAACCTACAGCGATTGGTCGCAGGTCAATTACGAATCGTGGAAATGGATGAGCATTATGTCAGTTGCTGATATGGGTGCATTCCGTAATAAATCTATCGGAAGATTCCTTAAAAATTGGTGCAACGCGGTTCGCGAGGTCGATGATAAGCACTTCCTCATTGCGGATAATATTCATGCATCAGCAACCCCTGCGGGGGACTATGAGCGCCCTCAGGATGACTTTGACCTTAAGGAGCATGTTGACGAAATAGGTATGTCATTCTACCCCAAGCAGATGCGCTCCACAACAGAGGATGCCCTGCGCCATGAGATATTTGACGCATTCTACGCTGCATCAAAGCGAGAGGGCTTTTATATTTCCGAAATGCAGACGCACGTTCAGGCGTTGCATAACCCCACCACCTGCGTGCGTCCGTATGAGCTCAAGAGATGGTGTATGGAAGCGTATGCTTCAGGTATTAAGGGACTCATTTATTGGATGTGGCGCCCGTTTGATAAGGGCTTGCAGACGATGGGCAGAGGCCTTGTAGATCACAAGGATCGCCCCACGGAGCGTTATCAGGCTGCAAAGGAATTATCCGATATCATCGAGAAAAACGGTATTCTTGAGCCTATAAAAGCAAAGATCGGTATCCTTTACGACCTTGTAAGTGAGGATATGCACAGAGTGTTCGCAATGACGTACGGCCTTGAATGGGGTATTTACAATTCATCGCTTTTCGGTGCGTACAAGGCAATGTTTGATAATAACGTTAAGTGCGATATCATCAAGCTTCACGAATTAAAGGACTACAAGGCGGTAATTCTTTCCAATCAGCTCGTAATAGACGACGAACGAGCTGATGCTCTGAAAGAATATGTTCAAAACGGCGGCATTCTCATCATCGACGGCAGATTCGGTGTAACAAACAGCGAATCAAGGGTAAACAAGGAGCTTCCGGGCGGCGCTTGTAACGAGCTTTGCGGAACGGATTTCTATGATCTTGACTACGAGGGCCTTGATTTTGATTATAAGGGCAACCGAGTTAAGGGCTATTATTCCCGCGACCTCGTTTACCACATGGCAGGAGAGTGCGTGGCAAACTTTGATGATGGCAAATGCGCCGTAAACCTCGTTGAATACGGCAAGGGCAAGGTCATCACTATCGGAACTTACCTTTGGTACGGTTATGCAAAGCAGCCCGATGAAAGCGTAAAGGCTTTTGCAAAGACCTTGTGCGACGAGCTTGACCTCGGCTTCATCATCGTTGACGGTAATGTTACAGTCAAGGCATGCGAGGGAAGTGATGGATACGTTGTATTCGTGTTCAATTATACATCCGAGCCTCAAAAGGCATCAATTACGCTTAAGATTGACGGCGAGGAATACAAATTTGATACCACCGTCGAAGCAAACGGCTTTGAATTGTTAAAAAAGGAAAAATAATATGCTTCGCGATGCAATAAAACAGTTGCCGACCTTTGCAGCAAGAACGTACAAGGGCGGTGCGGTCATGCGTGAGTTTCTGGGTGAGCAAAATGCCCGGGATAATTTCTACCCCGAAGATTGGATATCATCGTTTGTAACGGCAAAAAACAAGGTATACGTTGAGAATGAGGGCATCACAAGGGTGGAATACAACGGGCAAATAAGGCTCATAACCGACGTTGTAAGTGTTGAGGACTTTGGGCAGGGCAGGCTCAACAGCTCCGTTCTGATAAAACTTCTCGATTCCGCGCAAAGATTGGGCATTCAAGTCCATCCTACCACCGAGTTTGCAAGGGATGTGTTCAATTCATCCTTCGGCAAAACGGAATGCTGGTACATATTGGGTAAGCGAAGCGAGGATGCAAGCGTATATCTGGGATTCAAGGAGCACGTAACAAGGCAATTGTGGGCTGAGCTTTTTCAAAAGCAGGATATCGAGGGCATGCTGAGTTGTTTGCATAAAATAACCGTTACTCCCGGTGACGTTATCCTCGTTACGGGTGGCACACCGCACGCAATAGGCGAGGGTTGCTTTATGGTAGAGATACAGGAGCCGAGCGACTACACTATGCGCGTTGAAAAGGTCACGGTGGATGGTGAAGTTTTAACACCCAAGCAAATACATTACGGTGCAGGCGAGGATAAATTGCTTGACTGCTTTGATTACACGCCAAGAACACTTGACGAGGTAAGGTCTGAGTTTGTGCTGACACCTACCCGCGGTCAAAATGGTCAGCTCCACCTTGTAAAGTACAGCGATACCGAGTGCTTTGCGTTAAGCTTGGTGGACGGATGCGATTTTGGCGAGATATGCCCGTCGTTTGTTACGGTGATAGTGCTTGAGGACGGCGGAGAAATGCTCTGTAATTCAAAAGAATACCCACTCAAGCGAGGCGAAAAGTATTTCGTCCCTGCAAATATTGAGTACAAACTAAAGGATGCAAAAGCATTGCTTTGTTATCCGGGAGTGAAAGGAATAAAAAAGTGAACGAAAGACAAGAATTATACAATAAAGCAAAACAAACGTATCTTTCTCTGCTCAACAGAATGGCAAAAAGGTATTCACCTTCATATCAGTACGTAATAACGGACAGAGTGGGCTACGAGTGCACAAAAATCGAAGAAATCTTCCGCCCAATGTGGGGAATAGCGCCTTTTTTGGGCGATGAGGATCTTGTGGTGGACTTTAACGGAGAAAAAATAAGTGCGGCACGCTTTTTAAACAAATTGATGCTTGACGGCACAAGCCCCGACAGCCCACGTCGCTTTGACAGGGATGTTACAAAGGCTACCGAGGTTAATTTTGCAAATCAGGCAACCACCGAGATCGCGGCATACCTTGTTACCGTGCACTTTGCAAAGGAAAAGCTCTGGGAGATTCTCTCAAAGCAGGAGCAGGATACCATTGCAGAGTGGGTAAAAAAGTGGTCCTACGCCGCTATAAAGGATTCATGGTCAAACAATCATTATTGGTACCCCATATTCTGCGTTGAGATATTAACACAGCTTGGCTATGACTGTAGCGAAATAGAGCCCGACATCCAAAAGGGCTACGAATTTTTGGAGGATCTTTACTACGGCAACGGCTGGTATAGTGACGGTGAGCTTGGCAGATTCGACTATTACGAGGCATGGGCGCATCATACGTACACACTTTTGTGGATATTGGTAGCAGATAAGCGTCGCAAGGGTTACGAGGAAAGATGCGAGCTTTACAGACAAAGAAGCTCTGAATATCTTAAGTATTTTGCTCACTATTTTGACAGCGACGGTGGCATGGCGGCATACGGCAGATCCATCGGTTACCGTTTTGCGGCAGTTGCGCCCTTTGCGCTTGCGGTAATGACGGGCTGCGATATTGATGCAGGCCTTTGCAAAAACATTGTGTTGAAAAATATAAATTATTTTTATGAGCAAAGCATTCCCACAGAGGACGGCTGTTTCCCCGTGGGTTACCTCTATTCAGCTCCGGGCTTTGGTGAGGGCTATGCATCCGACGGTGCTATAAGCTGTTACACGGAGGGTTATCTGTGCTTCGTGGCGGATGAGGATCATCCCTTGTGGAAGACTGAATCAAGTGAGCTTCCTATAACCAAAGGCAACTATTTTCTTCGCAATCCTCTTGAGGGCTTGCAGACGATTATTGCAGGAAATGACGCAAAAAACGGCGTAACGTTGTATAACAACGCTTTACATTACTATCAGAATGATCGCTTTGGTCACCGTTTTAACGATATGGCAGGAGCATATTCAAAGTTTGTATACAATTCAAGATCCGGATTTGGTCTTTCTGCGGCGGACCTTGTGTCGCTGGATAATATGATCGCGCTTTACACTCCCGACGGTACTCTCGTTTCTCACCGAAGACGAATTCTTGATAATATTATCGAAAACGATATGCTCATCTCAACGCATATTCCTTTTTCAAACGATCCGTCAACTTACATAAAAACGTGGTTGATCCCCCTTGAGGACGGTTGGCATGCAAGGATTCACAAGGTAGTGCTTGCTCAGCAATACAGAGTGAGTGAGGGCGGCTTCAGCGTTGGCGTGAGGGATGACGGTTACGAAATGAAGCAAAATACTTTTGTATACAAGAATTACGTAAGCAAGATCGAAACTGTGTCCGACTGCGAATTCAATTATATTATTTCAAACGTACAGCCGGGAATGCATCTTTTAAGCCCGCAAGCGTTTTATCCGGGATATATCACGGGTGATCTTGATAAGGGTGAGTACGTATTTGCAAGCGCAGTTTATTTTGCAACTGATGGCGAGTTATCGCCCTCTCCCAAAATTGAAATAAATAACTGCTGTGTAACAGTTAAGCAGGGTGACAACGTATATAAGGTAGAGGTATAAGGAGAGTATATGGCAAAAATAGGCTTGATTCAAGTGCTTCAGCGCCCCGAGGATGGGTACAACGAGCGTTGCGAAATATTGCTCGATATGGCTGAAAAATGCTTTAAGGACGGTGCTGATCTCGTGTTTTTCCCCGAGGAGTATCAGCATTGCCCAAATGGCGACATTGTAAAGGATCACAAAGCATTGCAAGAGGTAATATCAAAATATCAAAAGAAGTGCTCAGCCCTTGCAAAAAAATACAGCGCATACCTTGTGCCGTGGGACTACGAGATTTGTGACGGTAAGGTATATAATTCGTCCTATATTCTTGACCGTAACGGCATCGAGATCGGCAGATACCGCAAGGTGCACACCACTCCGAATGAATCTGCAAAGGGTGTCATGGCGGGGGAGAGCTTTCCTGTGTTTGACCTTGATATCGGCAAGGTCGGTATTATGATATGCTGGGACAATTATTTCCCCGAATCTGCAAGGTGCCTTTCAAACAACGGAGCTCAACTTATACTGTATCCACTTTATGGTGATACACTCAATCCGCAATGGGAGATAAAGCTTCGCGCAAGAGCTATAGATAACGGTGTTGTCATTGCATCCTCGCAGATAGATAATTATCACGACGCCGCATTTACGGGTGTGATCATGCCGGACGGCGAAATAGCCCATAAGCTGACCGAAAAGCCATCATACAAAGTCGTTGACGTTGATATCGGTAAACCGTGGATAACTCACACTTCCGGAAGCACGGCATTTTCTGAGGATATCAAGAAAATGACCGAGCGCTCAAGAAATCCCAAAGCCTACGGTGACGTATTAAAAGATCCCGAGATCGCTTCGTGGGATGAGATATATTTTGGTAAAGTGCCACCGATGGGGTAAAAAAAGAGAGAACCTTAAATTTTAGGTTCTCTCATCTGTTTTTATAGCTTGTTTTATTTTAGTCCTTATAAACCACGTAGAATTCGTTCTTTCTGTATTCCCATGAGTCAATACCCGAATAATCAAATTCTGACCAAACACCGTGCTTATCGCCCGTTGTGTTTGCGGCACTGCCTACCTTACCGCCTTCATATTCAATGAATATGTTGTCGTAGTAGGGAATGAGCCACTCTTTTTTGCTTGCAAGGGTACGAGTAAGCCATCTTGCGCTGTACTGGAATATATTGTTGTAGATTGCACACTCATCACCTACTGTTCTGTTAGAACCAAGACCGGTAATGTGGAAACATGGAGTTGTGTATGTGTCGATATCTTCCCAACCTGCTCTCAATCTGCCCCAACCGTAACCTGCGTAACGCATTATGTTGTCATATATTTGGAAGTTCTTACTATAAGAATGGGGGTCACTTGCATCCGCATAAAGGAAGTACTCTATGTTAGCATTGGTGTATTCCAAAAGGTTGGAATAATAATGAACATTCTTGTAAATGTAACCACCCTGATGTGTAATACCCGTGTCAAAGCAATCGTGAACGTAGCAGTTTCTGATTATAAAGTCTTCGCAATCTCCCCAAAGCTGAACACCGTTACCGAACCTTACACCGTGGTCACCTTGATAGCTTCCGCCAACGTATGATATTTCACAATACTGTATAGTACAATTCTTTTTACCTGCATCAATACCGTGACCACCGCAGTACTGTATCCAAAGGTTATCGAATGTTGTGTTATCTACCGCATTGATAACGTGATATTTTTCGTTGAATTCAATGCTGTCAAAAATGTCAGCGGGGTTACCTTCCTTACAACAGAGGTAGAGATACTGATATTCAGAACCTATAAGGTTGCTGTAACCTTTATAACTGTCATGGAAGAAATAAAGATCGAACTGATCCATATTATTAATTGACATGGGCTCGTTTGTCCAATCATTTGTCACAACGCCATCACCGTATATGGGAGCGATTTTTACACCTACCTTTTCACCGCCGTTAATTATCAAAGCACCGACGTCCTGTTCAAATTTCTCGCTGTAACGCCAAATGCAGGGAGCAACTTCTTCCCAAGTGCCATATTCAGCGCCATTAAACTTAGAACCCCACAAACGCGGTTTTTCACCATTACCGTAAGCTGAGTAAGTTACTCCGTCAACACATGTAAGAATACCTCTGAAGATATCTCCGCGATTAAAGAAGACTGCATCACCGAATTTAAGTTCAGTAGCATTGGAAACTCTTTCGATGCTTGCCCAAGCAGTTTCGGGTGTAAGACCGTCGTTTTCATCATTACCGTCGTTGGAAACGAAGTAAGCTGTACCTGTATATTCAATATTAGTCTGTGAATTTACGATCGAATCTTTAAGGCTTTCAGCTTTTGCGTCTATTTCAGCAAGGAAATCCTCGTCTGCCACTTTCATAAGGTAGTCGTTGATAGTTTCACAAATATCTATCTCGCCGATATTAACTGTATCGGAGCTTCCTTCGCCTGTTACGAGGTCTATGCCAACGTAGTCTGCAAAGAACTTGTGTACGGCAGGGCCCTCCTGATAGTAATCGCTCAAAGTACCAAGATATATTTTTGTGCCTATTGTTTTTATGAGATATTCGTCCTCGCTCATCATTGCGCTAAGCTCATTGAACTGCTGTGTGCGAGTGCTTGAGAGAATGAATGCCTTTTCGGGGACGGACATTGTTTCAATATTGAGCTTTATACCGGTGAGGTCATTAATGTAATCTCTTATTACTATAGCCGCTCTGTCATTAACGTTTGATGTGTATATTGCAAACTCGCTGATATCATAACCAAGGAACGTGAATGATGATACCGGATAGTTGTGACGAACCACGTTACTGTCAGCAGAAGTATATTCTTTTTTAGTTGTAACGTTTTTAAGATAATCGCTTACAAAATACTCTACCGCAGACTCCAATGGCTTCTTTTCGCCGCTGAGAATTACGATCTTTCCGTTTGAAACGGTTACGCTGTAATCAAGGTCGCGAAGATTCTGCTTTGCCAAAGCAACCTCATCCCTTGCAATATTACCGATGATGATCTCGTTAGCTGTAGGTGTGTTTACGTCACCAAGTGTAATTGTGTAGCCCGTTGCATCAAGGATCTCTTGAATCAGCTTTTTGTTTTCTTCGTCTGAAAGAGTGCTTACGAGCTTAAAATTCTCGATAGAGGTTCCGTCAACCGTAAAGCCCTCCGGTGAGTTTGAATGGAAATGGAATTCATCAAGATCCTCAAGCTTTACGTTGTCAACGCACATTTGAGCAAAGGCTTCAAATGCAAGACGATATCCCTCATCGGAATCTGCATGGATTACTATTTTGCCGTCAATATACTTTATAACGTAATCAAGATAACGCAGGCTTGTGTTATCGATTACCGTTGAAGACTCATCTCTGTTCGTTTTACCGATGAGTATCTCATACTTTTCTTCAATATAGCCTTGGGATTCATCCAGAATGTCCTCATAAGGTTCAACTGTAGTTCCGGTCTTACTCTTAATTGTCACATTAAGGTCAAGAGCAAGCTGTTGAAATCTGCTACCCGTAAAAATATTGACCTCGGGGTAGATAATACAATATTTATCGAGAGTTGCTGCTTCAGCCTCGGGTGTAGCAGACGGCGTTATTGACGGCACTACCGTTGCCGAAGGCGATTGATCGGGTGTTGCTGAGGGGCTTGATGCGGTTGAGCATGCACAAAGCATCAATGCAACACATACTAATAAAAGTAAACTATAAAATACTTTTTTCATAATTCTTTATACTCCTTTTAAGGTGTTGGGTTAATTGTAGCACAAATAATATAAAATGTCAATAAAAACGAGCAGCCCCATTTATAAAAATGAGACTGCTTGTATCTGAAATTTACGATATATCTTAGTCCTTATATACTATGTAGAACTCGTTCTTTCTGTATTCCCACGAGTCAATACCCGAGTAATCAAATTCTGACCAAACGCCGTGCTTGTCACCCGTTGTGTTTGCCGCGCTGCCGACCTTACCACCCTCATATTCAATGAATATATTGTCATAGTAGGGCATAAGCCACTCTTCCTTTGCAGCAAGAGTACGGATAAGCCATCTTCTGCGCGCATACTGGAACACGTTGTTATAAATAGCGTTGTTATTGCCAACCAATTCGTTTTCACCAAGTCCCGTTATATTGAATGATCCGAAGCCACCCGGTCTGTCTTTTCCCCAACCATATCCTGCATAACGGAGGTAGTTGTCGTGAATCTGGAAATCTTCAGCGTATGATGGACGGGAATCATCACCTGCGTAATCGAAGTATTCAATATTGTAAATGTTGTATTCCAATACGTTGTTGTAGTAATAAACTCCACTGTATACGTTGTTATTTCCTTGATGCGTAAGACCTGCGTCAAAGCAATGGTGAATGTAAGAGTTCTTTACTGTGAAATTTTTACAGCTACCCCAACGCTCAATACCGTTGCCAAAACGAGTTCCGTTTACATCCTGTAAGCAACCTCCGATGTATGAAACCTCGCAGTTTTGAACAGTGAAATTGTTCGTACCTGCATCAATGCCGTGGCAACCACCAAACTGTACCCACAAATTGTCGATAGTAACGTTACTTACACCGCCGATTATGTTGCCGCCGACGTTAAACTCAATGCTCTGGAATCTTTCCGCGGGGTTACCTTCTGTTGAGCACAAATAGAGATAACCGTATTCTGTGTCCAATTTTCCGTACGTTATATATTTGTCATAATTATGAACGAAGAAGAAAAGGTCAGTATTTATGGTTGTGTATGAGAATGGAGCACCTGTCCAGTCATTTATTGCGCCATCGGGTGAATATCTGGGACATATTTTTGTTGCAACCTTCTCACCGTAGTTAAACATTACCGCGCCAATATCGTTGCCTTCAAATGATTCGCTGTACTTGTATATGTTGGGCGCAACCTCCTCCCATGTACCGTGCTTTGCGCCGTCAAAGGGTGAGCCCCAGATTCTGGGCTTAACGCCTTCGCCGTAAGCGGAGTACGTTACACCTTCTACGCATCCAAAATGACCTCTGAATATGTCACCGCGTCTGAATAATACCGCGTCACCGGATTTAAGCTCAGGCGCAGCGGAAATTCTGTCAAGCGTTGCCCAAGCTGTTTCGGGCGTAAGACCGTCGTTTTCGTCATTACCGTCGTTAGATACGTAATAAGCCGTGCCGGTATATTCAATATTTGTAGTGGAGTTGACAATACTTTGCTTGAGTGCCTCAGCTTTTGCATCGATATCTGCAAGGAATTCGTCATCTGCCTCCTTCATGAGGTAATCGTCGATCACCTCACAAACGTCTATTTCACCGATCTCAACAGTATTTGAGGATGCTTCGCAAGTGATAAGATCAATACCCACGTAGTCAGCAAAGAACTTATGGATGGCAGGACCTTCCTGATAATAATCACTCAAAGTACCAAGATAAATTTTTGTGCCTATTGTTTTTATGAGATATTCGTCCTCGCTCATCATTGTGCTGAGCTCATTGAACTGCTGTGTGCGAGTGCTTGAGAGAATGAATGCCTTTTCGGGAACTGCCATAGTTTCAATTTTGAGCTTAATGCCCATAATGTTGTTGATGTATTCTCTTATAACTATTGCAGCTCTGTCGTTTTCACTGGGAGCATAGATAGAGAATTCACTTATGTCATATCCCAAAAGCGTAAAAGACGTAACTGGATAATTGTGACGAACTATATTATCGTTAGCGGAAGTAAATTCCTTTTTTGCAACCACGGATTCAAGATAATCGCTTACAAACATATTGAAAGCGTCATCAAGAAGTTTTGCGTTTCCTCCCAAAACGATAACCTTTCCGTTTGAAACGGTTACGCTGTAATCAAGATCGCGAAGATTCTGCTTTGCGGCAGCAACCTCATCTCTTGCAACGTCGCCAATAATGATCTCGTTGGCAGTGGGGTTGTCCTTATCACCGAGAGTGATGGTAAAGCCGGTTGTATCGAGTATCTTTCTGATAAGCTTTTGGTTTTCTTCGTCTGAAAAAGTAGTCACAAGCTTGAAGCTTTCAAGAGATACTCCGTCGATAGTAAAGCCGTCGGGAGAATTGGAGTGATAATAGAACTCGTCAAGATCCTCAAGCTTTACGTTGTCAACGCACATTTGAGCAAAGGCTTCAAATGCAAGACGATATCCCTCATCGGAATCTGCGTGAATAACTATCTTGCCATCGATATACTTTATAACGTAATCAAGATAACGTAAAGTTGAATTATCAATAACAGCAGAGGACTCATCCCTGTTTGTTTTACCGATGAGTATCTCATACTTTTCTTCAATATAGCCTTGGGATTCATCAAGAATATCCTCATAAGGTTCAACTGTAGTTCCGGTCTTACTCTTAATTGTCACGTTAAGGTCAAGAGCAAGCTGTTGAAATCTGCTACCCGTAAAAATATTGACCTCGGGGTAGATAATACAATATTTATCGAGAGTTGCTGCTTCAGCCTCGGGTGTAGCAGACGGTGTTACTGACGGAGTTACCGTTGGTGATTGATCGGGTGTTGCAGAGGGGCTTGACTCAGCAGAGCATGCGCAAAACGTCATTGCAACACATACTAATAACAATATAGTAAAAAATACCTTTTTCATAATTCTCATTCCTTTCAAAATGATACGATAATTATACCATAATGTAATTATTATACCACAAAAAGTATTCAAGGTCAAGCAAAAGACACCCCGAAGCAATGCTGTCGGAGTGTCCTTAAAGTCAGATCACTTATTATAGACAATGTAGAACTCGTTGTTTCTGAAGTCAGCATTGTCAAACGAATTGTAATCGAATGGGTTATATGTATCGTTTGTTCCGCAGAAACCGAACGATTTTTCGTGTGCCCAGTAATCGGGGTCTGCTTTATCCCACATTGTTGCATTGGGTGCTTCAGTCTGGTCAACTCGCTCAAACTGTATAAATACGTTATCAACAAACGTTATGTTGCTATCGTCGCTCCAGGTACCGGCAGCAACAAGGTGAAAAGCTGAACCAAGTATAATATTATCCTTTACTATGAACTCAGCACCCTCGGGCTTGTAGTTCCAATGGTTCCATCCCTGGAGGTTACCTGCGTAATTATCCGGTCTTTGCATACCCCAACCGTAGCCGGCATATCTCATAATGTTATCGGTAATGTAAACACCGTCCAAATAGGATTCCATATTAGGATTGTCGGGGAAACCAAGGAAGTACTCGATGTTGTAAATATTGTACTCAAGGAGATTACCGAAATAATTTATGTTCTGCATAATGCCGCCGTAGCCCTGGTGAGTGATACCTGCGTCATAGCACTGATAAATGTAGCAGTCCTTTACTGTATAACGATCCACAGAGCCCCATGCCTCAATACCATTACCGTAACGGGTAGGCACGCCGTTATCGTTGTAGTTCTGAATTGAACCGCCGATCCATGCAACCACGCAATTCTGAACCGTTGTGCCCGTAGTTGCGCCTATTCCGTGGCAACCGCCGTACATAACGCAAAGGTTATCAAACGTAACGTCGTCTTCACATCCAATAATATTTCCAAACGTGTTGAATTCAATGTTGTAGAATCTTTCTGCGGGGTTACCCTCTGTGGAGCAGAGATACAACCAGCCTGTACTGTTTGTAGCCTGGTTTGATGCCTGACCAAGATCGTGCCAGAAAGTCATATCCTCCTTCATATCATTGAACGTTTTGAATGGCTCACCGGTTACGTAATTTGTGGTATTCTTGGGGTCTGTGTAAACCTTCAGAGTTTTCAAAGCAACGTATTGACTGTTGTTCATAGAAACAAGACCAACGTCACGGTCAAATCTTTCGCTGTACTTATATATGTTTGGAGCAACCTCCTCCCAAGTACCGTGCTTGGAACCGTCAAAGGGAGAGCCGTATATTCTGGGCTTTTCACCCTCGCCGTATGCGGAGTAGGTAACACCTTCCAGTGCACTAAGACGACCTCTGAATATGTCGCCGCGTCTGAAGAAAACTGCATCACCATTCTTTAATTCGGCAGCATTTGTAACTCTTTCGAGCGTAGCCCATGCGGTTTCGGGTGTAAGACCGTCATTTTCATCACTACCCTCATTTGAAACGTAGTATGCTGTGCCGCTGTATGTGATATCAGTCTTTGAATTCAGAATAGCCTCGCGTCTTTCGTTTGCTTCCTCATCAAGCTCAGCAAGGAATTCATCCGTTGCCACCTTAGTGAGATAGTAGTCGATATTGCCGCAAATCTCAATGTCCGTTACTTCTACGGTTTGCGCCTTGAGCTTATTATTTCTTATATCGTAGCCGATGTACTCCTCAAAGAACTTATAAACTGCGGGGCCGTCGCCGTGATAATCGTTCAACGTACCGAGATATATTTTTGTGCCGACTGTTTTTACAAGGTATTCACTATCATCCATCATAGCACTGAGCTCAAGGAATTGCTGAGTGCGCGCATTGCCGAGAATAATAGCCTTTTCGGGATTTCCGGATGTAACTATCTCAAGCTTTACACCAAGCAGGTTGTTGATATGCTCTCTTATTGCTCTTGCAGCAGTATCGTTAGATTTTGAAGCAAGAATAACGTATTCGGAGATATCACTTCCCAAAAGTGTTATGGATGTCATGGGATACGTATGCTTAAACATTGTAGAATTCTCGTTGGTGAGGTTTACGTCCTTTGCATTGATATTGTTGATAAAGTCGTTTATATAGGTCTCAACCGCCTCGTCAAATACGGAGTCCGATCCGCCGAGCACGATTATCTTGTTGTCCTTAACTGTAACTGTCCAATCAAGGTCGCGAAGAGTTGTCTTAATTTCACTTACCTCAGGTCTGTTTACGTCACCTATGATGATCTCGTAATCCGTTGGAGTGTTTCTGTCACCCAATGTTATCTCATAGCCGGCAGCCTCAAAAAGATCCTTGAGGATCGCGTTATTTTTTTCTTCATCAAGAGTGGAAACGAGCTTAAAATTCTCAATAGAAACGCCGTTGATAGCAAAGCTGTCATATTTTCCGTATCTTGAGAGCAAGTCGATGCTCGAGAGAACTTCGTAGCAGTTATCACCTGAGGCAACGTTGTTTTCATTGCAGATATTACAGAATTCATCGAATGCCAATCTGTAACCGTCCTCGGTTTCGGCATAAATAACGATCTTGTCGTTAACAAACTTAATTATGTAATCATACTTTCTTAAATCAGCAGTTGCTATTACCTCAGCTGATTCATCACGGTTTGTGTTACCTATGAGTATTTCATACTTTTCTTCATAATAGCCGTTTGCCTCGTCGATTATATCTTCGTAAGGTTCAACGCCTATTCCAAGGTTGGATCTGATAGAGAAGGAAAGATCTCTTGCAAGAGTTTGATACAAATATCCCGAAATGAGAGTGGGCTCGGGATATATGATGCAGTAATCAGAAAGCACCACGCTGTTTGCCTCGGGAGAGGGGGTAGGCGTAAGCTCAGGTGTAGCCGTAGCCTCAATAGAAGGCGAAGGCGTCGCTGACGGTGATGATTGGGTGCCGCACGCGGTTATGAGCATAGCGGAACAGATCATAATCAGAATAACACAAATTATTCGTTTCATATTAAATTTCCTTTCATATTTAATATAGTACGGTTTGACAAAATCAAACGCGTGAACCTCGTTTTAACCACAAACAGTTCAGTATTTACATTGTATAGACACAAGTATTATAACATAATGAAACGCGCAATCCGCGTTTCTACCTCAAATGTTTCAATAATTACATCAAAGAAGCTTTAGCTTCTTTCATTATTGTAATTATTATAACATAATGAAATGCGTTATCCGCATTTCTTCCTTAAACGTTTCAATATTTACATCAAAGAAGCGTAAGCTTCATTCCTTGTTGTAAATATTATAACATAAACGCATTAAAATGTCAAACTTGATGCATTACTCTTTATTGTACCACTCTATTACCGACAAAAGATTCTCCTTGCAAACGTAGTCACCGCCCTTAAGCAACAGATCAAGCATAGCAACGTCACCCTCGGTCTTATCTTTTTTGGAGGACACCATTTTAATGAGCATTTTGATCATAATGGCATACACACCCTTGAGCTTTTCTTTGTCCATGCCGCCCTGAACGGTAAAAAGAGGGATATTATCCGGAATTCTTGCGGCAGAGCGTACCTCGCTGAGCATTTCGCCCGTGGGGCAAAGCCCAACGCCGCACACCGCGCAAACGTTGTATTTTTTATTGGCCTTGGGGAGATCTTTTACGGTTGCAGCCATCAGCCAGCCCATATAGATTATATCAGCACCTTTTTCAAGGCTCTTTTTTGCCTGAGAGATGCTGTAAGCGGGAATCGAAAGCTCGTTTGAGAGCATACGTGCGTAACGCTCGGTTTTTCCTGTGTTTGAAGTATAAACTATTGCTGTTGGTTTCATATTTACTCCTTAAAAATGTGTTTTTCTAAAGTTTTTACTATTTCTTCGAGCCCCAAAAGGTCGTTTTCGTTAAAATTATTCAGCTTGGGGCTGTCTATATCAAGCACGCCTGCAATTTCGTTGCCGTTGAATATGGGAATAACTACCTCAGAGCGTGAGCATGGATCGCAAGCGATGTGACCGGGAAATTTATGTACGTCAAAAACGAGCTGTGAACGCTTTTCATACACGGCTGTGCCGCACACACCCTTGCCCACTTCAATTTCTATGCAAGCGGGCTTGCCTTGGAACGGTCCGAGTATGAGCTTGCCGTTTTGCATCAAATAAAAGCCCACCCAATTTATATCATCAAGCGCCAAATTCAGCGCCGCAGATGCATTGGCAAGGTTTGCGGTTAAGTGTGGTATGTCCAGAATAAGTGACTCAATTTGGCTGTTGAGTGCTTTGTAGTCGATATTCATATATTCTCCTATAAAAATGGGCGAGGATCTCCCCGCCCGAAAATAATTATCTGATACCGTAGTTTTCAATAACAAAGTCCATATCCTTGTCGCCCCTGCCGGAGAGGTTGATAAGGATGGAGCCGTGCTCCATTTGCTTTGCGAGCTTCATGCCGTAAGCAACAGCGTGGGAGCTTTCGATCGCGGGGATGATACCCTCAAGCCTTGAAAGGCGGAAGAATGCATCGATCGTTTCTTCGTCGTCAATAACGTCGTACTTAACTCTGCCGATATCCTGAAGGAATGCGTGCTCGGGGCCGGATGAGGGATAGTCAAGACCGCTGGCAACGGAATAAACGGGAGCGGGCTCACCGTTTTCGTCCTTGAGCATGATGCTGTTGAAACCGTGCATAACACCTTCCGTGCCGTACTTAAGGCTTGCGGCGTGATCGCCAAGCTTGGGGCCTCTGCCGAGGGGTTCAATACCGTAAATATCAACGGGATCATTAAGGAATCCTGCAAACAAGCCTGCAGCGTTTGAGCCGCCGCCCACGCAAGCTACGATCGCATTGGGGAGGTGACCCGTCATGTCAATGAACTGTTCTCTTGCTTCAATACCTACCACGCTCTGGAAATCTCTTACCATCATGGGGAAGGGGTGTGGTCCCAATACAGAGCCGATGCAATAAATTGCGTCCTCATACTCTCTGCTGTATGCATCAAAAGCCGCGTCAACAGCTTCCTTGAGTGTCTTAAGGCCGTGTGTAACCTCAACAACGTTTGCACCGAGTATCTTCATTCTTGCAACGTTGGGGGCTTGCTTCTTTATGTCAACTGAGCCCATGTAGATATCACACTGCAAACCGAAATAAGCGGCAGCTGTTGCAAGAGCAACGCCGTGCTGACCTGCGCCTGTTTCTGCAATAACCTTTTTCTTGCCGAGGTACTTTGCCAAAAGCGCTTCACCCATGCAGTGGTTGAGCTTGTGTGCGCCGGAGTGGTTCAAGTCCTCTCTCTTTGCGTAAAGCTGAACTCTGCCGCCGAGGAAGTCCGAAAGGCGCTCCAAATGAGTTACCGGTGTGGGACGACCCTGGAATTCTTTTCTTATTCTGCGAAGCTCTGCAATGAACTTTCTTGACTGGCAGATGGAATAGTATGCCTGTGTGATCTCTGCCATTGCAGCCTTGAGCTTATCGTCAACGTAAACGCCACCGTATTTGCCAAAGTAGCCGTCTTTGTCGGGATAGTTATTAAAATACGTTTCAAAATTAACGTCGTTAAGTATCATATTGTTTTCCTCCTGAATTTTGTATATTGTGATGTATGATGTAAATTTTATTTTGTTGTTTAGGTTATTTGGCGCACACGCCATCGTTTTGTCAGTTTTGTCATCGTGACCTCCGCATGCCAAGGTCATAAAAAAATCCTTGACAGAAATAATTAATCTGTCAAGGACGAATAAACTTTTGCCTATCCGCGGTGCCACCTTGAATTCACGGTCTACCGTGCGCTTTTGAGTACCTATATACCCCGACAACTAACGTATGCCAAACGTCGCAGAATACTCGGCTCAAAAGCCTTTGACTGCGCCCTCAGCGGCCCATTTGATGATCTGTGTTACGCCCGACTTTCAGCACATGCGGACTCTCTGTGGAAGCATGATCACCTTTATTCCCGCTTCAACGGTTTAGTGATATTATTTTATCACAGTATAGATAAATTGTCAATAGTTTTTTATGTATAATTGCAATAAATTTGCTAATTGACCTTATTTTGCGGTACTCCCGACACAAAGGCTTTGAGATTTTGCACCGTGATATCGAGAACTCTTTGCCTTGTTTCAAGCGCCGCCCACGCTACGTGAGGCGTGAGTGTGAGATTTTTTGCACCCTTGAGAGGACAATCATCCCTCATTGGCTCAACCGAGAGCACGTCAACCGCCGCACCCGCAATAACGCCGTCATTGAGCGCGTCTACAAGCTCCTGCTCGTTTGTAACAGCGCCCCTTGCGGTGTTAATAAAATAGGCGGTGGGCTTCATTTTTGCAAATTCATTCTTGCCAAAAAGTCCCCTTGTGCCGTCGTTTAACGGGCAATGAAGCGAAATATAGTCCGATTCCCTCAAAAGCGTATCCATATCAACAAATTCTGCAATACTATCCGCTTTTGGTGTGCGGGTAAAAGCAATAACGCGCATGTCAAACGCCTTTGCTATAAGGGCTACCCTTTTACCGATTGCTCCGTAACCGAATATACCCAAGGTTTTGCTGCAAAGCTCGTGAGTTTCCAAGCCAAAGCGCGAGAATAATTTGGATTTTTCCCATTCGCCGTCTTTAACGTTTGCGGAGTAATCGTTTATTCTTGAAGCGTGGGCAAGAATATATGCAAACGTCTGTTGCGCAACGGCGTTTGTGGAATATACTCCCGCGTTGCACACGGCAATGCCCTTTTCGGCGGCGTATTTAACGTCGATATTGTTATAGCCCGTTGCAAAAAGCGTTATGAGCTTTAATTCGGGTGCGGCATCGATGTGCTTTTTTTGAATGGACGTCTTATTACAAATCACTACGTTTGCATCCTTTATTCTGTCGCAAAGCTCATCATCAAGAGTATTTGAGTAGCAGATCACTTCACCAAATTCAGCTAACACACTTTGGTCAAGATCGCCCCTGCTGACTGTGTCCCAATCGGTTATAACTATTTTTAACGGCATAATATCACCTCGGCTTTTTTTATATTATAGCATATACGTGGCATAAAATCAATACGTGGCGCGTGCGGAGTAATAAACAAAAGCCCCCGAAATCAAGGGGGTTAAGATTTTAGTGAAGTTTTGGCTACGCCAAAGTGAAGTTATGCTTCGCATAGTGATGTTGCTCACCCTGTTCGCAGTGATGTGATGTGTTCCAAATCACGTGCCGAAGGCACACTTCACGCGCGAAGCGCACATCACTTCCACAGGAAACATCACGTTCCGCTTGCGGAACACATCGTTGAAAAAGCACTTGCTGTAGGCATGCAAAATTAGCGAAAAAATTGAATAGCCTTCCCCGGCGGGGGAAGGTGGCACGCGAAGCGTGA
>SVGF01000030.1 GCA_015056475.1 Clostridiales bacterium | reverse complement strand
ATATCTTTCTTTGGGTTTCAAACTACAAAAAAGTGATTCTTTTTCTCACTATGTAAATCAGTATGATGAGGCAATGACCACATTGAAAAAGGTTGTCGCGGAAAAGCAGGTTTCATTATTGGAGGAATTATCTGAGAGTTAAGTAAATTCCAATTTGTCTAGCAGAATAGGCGTTGAATACTAATGCGATCTTGGTGCAAATTTGGTGCAACACTTTATGCGACGATATCAAATGGTGTTCTTAAAACTCAAAAAGATAATTATTATATTATCGGAATTACAGCACTCATTTCGGTGGGTGTTGTTTTTGTTGTAGGGGGACCTGCGGTCTCCCGCGGGCGAACGCAGTTCGCCCCTACGGTGTAGGATGACCCAATTTATAAAGACTCTGCAGTCCTATTTACTTTTGGGGGCTTTAGTGATATAATATAATTGTTAAATAGATTTTGATTTGAGGGAATATCTATGTCAATGAAATTATTTGTTCAAGCGATTGCAAAATTTATATTTGGCGTTGTATTGATCGGTGTATTGATATTCTTGCCGGCGGGCACGTTTTCGTTTTTTAACGGCTGGTTATTCATGGGGATTCTTTTTGTGCCGATGTTTTTGGCGGGTATCGTGATGATGATAAAAAATCCCGACCTTTTAAGGAGCCGATTGGATGCAAAGGAAAAACGGCAGGAGCAAAGTATCGTCATAAAATTGAGCGGGCTCATGTTTTTGGCAGGCTTTGTTGTTGCGGGCTTGGACTATAGGTTTGGTTGGCTGATGCTGCCAAAGGGCGTTGTGATAGGTGCTGTAATAGCTTTTGTTGTGGCATACGTGCTTTACGCTGAGGTGCTCAGAGAAAATACGTATCTTAGCCGCACCATTAAAGTGCAGGAGGGTCAAAAGGTTGTTGATACGGGCTTATATGGCGTGGTAAGACATCCGATGTATAGTGCAACGCTGATTTTGTTTTTGTCAATGCCGTTGGTGCTGGGCTCGGTATTTGCATTTTTGATATTTCTTTTGTATCCGTTGATAATTGCAAAAAGGATCAGGGATGAAGAGAAATTTCTTGAAAAAGAGCTTGACGGATATATTGAATATAAACAAAAGGTTAAATACAGATTGATACCGTTTATTTGGTGACGGAGAATAAAGATTTATCAAGGAGGATGACACATTGCCTTTTACCGTATATATGCCGATAATAATGATGTGGGTGATAATATTCATATCATTCCAACAGCACAAAAAATCGGATGAAATAACAGTATTGAATCAAATAATTAAAAATACAGAAAAGGAGAATACCAAAATGTTAGAATTGGCAAAGAGATTTATAGGAAAGGAATGCATTATTTATTCATTCAACGGCACACAGTACACGGGTGCTATCACCGAAGTGAGCGATAATGCCATACTCATAGACAACAACGGTCAGACAGAGGCTATCAATCTGGCATTTATAGTAAGAATCCGCGAATATCCCAAGGATAAAAAGGGTAAGAAGAAATCCGTAGTGCTTGACTGATATTTTTTGAGGATAGAGTTATGGCATTCAGACTTATCGACTTGGATAATTGGGAGCGCAAGGAGTATTACGAGCATTTTATAAGTCAGGTGGTGTGCACCTATTCCGTGGTGGTGAACGTTGACATTACCTGTCTGAAGGGGCAAAAGCTTTACCCTGCAATGATATGGCTTTTGACAAAGACGGTAAACGATATGCCGGAATTCCGAACCTGCCTTACGGGTGAGGGGGTGGGTATATACGATGATATGCATCCGATGTACACCGTTTTTAATAAGGAGAATAAGAACTTTTCGGGGATATGGTCATACTTTGACGAGGATTACGATACCTTCCTTAGAAGTTATGAGGAGGATGCTGAAAAATACAGCAAATCAACGCGTTATGCTCCAAAGGACGGCACTCCGTCCAACTCGTTTAATATATCCATGGTGCCGTGGGTGGAATTTACGGGATTCAACATAAACGTTTTTGATGATGGTAAATTCCTTTTGCCCATATTCACCATGGGCAAATTCTTTGAGCGCGACGGTAAACGCTTGTTGCCACTTGCGATACAGGTGCATCACGCAGTTTGCGACGGTTATCACGTGGGCGCATTTGTTCAAAGGCTACAGGAATATATAGATAAGTTTTAAGCACACAGGAGAATTTATGAGCGACAGACCGATAATACCACTCAATTGCTTTTTTCAGGGGTGCTACAATCCGGCATACGAGGAGGAAATAAAAAAGGCAAAGGCTAAGTGCCATAAGTACAACCAGCTTTGCCCGAATGACGTTACCGCACAGCAGGAGATACTCAATTCATTGCTTGGAAAAATGGGTAAGAATACAATTATTACACCACCGTTTTGGTGTGATTACGGGTATCACATAACTGTTGGGGATAATTTTTACTCAAATCATAACCTTATTATTCAGGACGGCGGAGGAGTAAGCTTTGGTGACAACGTTTTTATTGCACCAAATTGTTGCTTTACTACTGCGGAGCACGCAATAGATCCCGACATGAGAAAAGCAGGAGTTGAGATAGCAAAGCCCATAAAAATTGGCAATAACGTGTGGATAGGTGCAGGATGTACCGTGCTTGCAGGAGTTGAGATAGGCGATAACACGGTTATAGGCGCAGGAAGCATCGTTACAAGGTCGATACCGTCAAACGTGGTTGCCGTGGGAGTACCCTGCAGGGTCATGCGGGAGATCACACCAAAGGACAAAGAAGCTTACCCAATCTACGGTGAGCTGTTGATAGAATAAAACATATTTAACAGAAATTAAAGGAGTAATAATGTATTTCCCCGAGGATATGACTTTTCAGTATTTCTTTTTTGATACGTATATCGGTTATTTTTTGCAAGCATTGCCGATAGCGCTGATAGTGAGTGCGGTGTATGGCTTTATCAGATTCAAAAAGGACAAATATGCACCGCTTAGCAGAAGAATTTTCTCATGTGCTTTTGTTTGCTACGTTACGGGGCTGGTCTGCCTTGTGATAGGTCTGGACGTGATGAATATAATGTGGTACAGGTTGATATATCACATGGATCCCGGCATAAGTATTAACTGGTTTGGTGGGGATATTGATTTTGTGCCCGATTTTTGGAATCATTTGAACGGCGAATCGATAGGAAATTTTTTGATGTTCTTGCCGTTTGGAATCTTATATCCGCTGACAAAAGAGGATCCAACGTGGAAGCAATGCGTTGTAAATGGTGTTATTGCGGTTGTGGTAATTGAGATATTGCAGCCCGTATTCAATAGAGCGTTTGATATTAACGATATTATATTGAACACGTTGGGAATAATTGTATCCACAACGGTGTTGATGATTGCAAAAAGGATGCTTAAACACAAAAGTAGGGAATAATAAAGGAGATAAAATGACAGGCTCGATAATATGGTATATAACGCTGGGGCTCTGTGCCGTGCTTTTTTTGTCGATAGGTATTTATTCATACAAGCTTAAAAAACCAATGTGGTTCTGGTCGGGTTCGACTGTTTTGCCGGAGGAGATAACCGACGTCAAAGCTTATAACGAGGCAAACGGTAAAATGTGGATAACGTATTCGCTGTGGTATTTTGCAAGTGCGATTGCCGAAATCTGGAGCAGCGGTGTTGCCTTGGCTATATTGATTGCAAGCTGTACGGTTGGAATCGTGATATTGGTGGTAACGTATAACAGAATATACAAAAATACAGCACAAAGTGCTAAGTAACAATCCCAAAATGCAAAGTAACAACCGAATTTGCTGATTTGTGCTATAATTATATCACCAACAGCAGGAGGTAGGGTATGGAGCTGAAAGAAAAACTAAAGCAAGCCCGAAGCGAGCGCAAGATATCCCAGCAGGCACTTGCCGATGCAATATTTGTTAGCAGAAGCGCGGTGGCAAAGTGGGAGTCGGGGCTGGGTGTGCCTTGCAATGAATCGATGGAGGCGCTTGAAAAATACTTTGGCGTTGAGAACGGTTATTTTATGACTGATAAGCCCGATGAGGTCATCGTAAAAAAGAATATAAGGATGCGAAAGACGGCAATTATATTCAGTGCTGTGGCGGGAGTGTTTCTTTTTGCGTTGCTTACTGTTGGTATTATACATAATCGTAATAATGATTACGGACCGACGCTGGATGTAGCAAAGGGAACAAAGATATACGTATATACAACTGAGCTAAATACGGACTATGGATCATTGCAATGCCATTACCAGCTATATCTCTTTAATAATGGTAGTTTTATGTATATTCCCGGTCTGCATAGTAGCTACATTTATGATGGTGAATGGAAAATGGATGGCGATGAGATCATACTAACAAATTTTGATGAGAAAAAGTACACTCTTAAGATAAGTAAGAATAATACATTGGTATTTGATGCATCAAGATCTGATGGAAAGTTTAACGTAAGTGACGGAGCGGTTTTTGTGAAAAAAGCGTTCTGAATGACATGGCTTTGATTGAGGTGCTGATATGGAGCTGAAAGAAAAACTAAAGCAAGCCCGAAGCGAGCGCAAGATATCCCAGCAGGCACTCGCCGACGCAATATTCGTGAGCCGAAGCGCGGTGGCAAAGTGGGAGTCGGGGCTGGGTGTGCCTTGCAATGAATCGATGGAGGCGCTTGAAAAATACTTTGGCGTGGAGAGTGGTTATTTTATGACTGATAAGCCCGATGAGGTCATCGTAAAAAAGAATATTAGGATGCGAAAGACGGCAATGATCTGTACTGCTTTGGCGAGTGTGTTGATAGCAGTGCTGATAACTTGCGTGTTTGTGTATAATTATTACGCTCCAACACCAAGCGATGTTTCAAACAAAAGCTACGTTTATGTTGATGATGATTCCGGTGACAACGTATTGATGAATGCGCGTTGGCTATACATACATGAGGACGGGCGTTGGCAGTATACTCCGTTTATTGCTACGAGTGTTTTCTATCTCGGTGAATGGAAGATTGACGGATATTATCTGATATTGCAAACGGATAAGAATGCATTCGGGCGGCAAACAAAGTACGTCCTTAAAATAGTAGGTGACAAACTGATAGTTGATGAAGCTAAGTCCGACGGGCTGATGGAACGAACCGAGGATGGAATGATTTTTGTGTTTGATGAAGAACTAAGCAATTAGAATGAAACGCGATTTGGGAGTGGACCGGATCGCGTTTGTTTTATTGTGCATTTGACTTATTTGAGCTAAAAACGTATAAAATACTATTGATTTTTCTTTGTACTTATGTTATTATATAATTACCAATAAAAATAAAAGGAGAAAAGCTATGTTAAAAAGAAAAATTTTGTCGATGCTATTGGTGCTTTTGTGCATCGTGGGCATTTGCGGATGCTCTGCAAATACAGTCGAGAGCAAGTTGTCGGATAAGCTGTATATGAGCACAGCGCAGATCAAGATTGGAAAGAACGAAGTTACGAGGGACTATTTACTTTTCTTAAATAGGGATGGACGTTTTTCGTATGCTATGGCAGAGCCGAATGCTGACGAGCATTATGGTCAGTGGAGTGTTGAGGGTGATAACCTTGTTCTTGACGCTGCAGGTGCAATTGATGCAAGGTATGTATTTAAGATCGACGGAAACACGTTGGTTTATGACAAAGAAAACTCAAACAGACCTTTAAACATAAAGGATGGATCTGTTTTTAAGAGAAAAGGCATTTTTAATTGAGTATAAAAGCACTTATGATAAACGATTTTTTCGTTATCACAAGTGCTTTTTATTAATATTTCGTTATAGGGCTCATACGAATAGTTGGTTCCCTTTTTATTTAGTTTGTGGATATGCACAGTTAAAGGAGTTGTTTTTTTATAAAATTATTGAAATTCTGCGTTTTGTTCACAGATAATTCACATTTATCTGTTATACTTATATTTGATTTAAAACATTAAGTTTCCTAAAAGGAGTATTATTTATGGCAAATTCAAAGATCCTTGCTTCTGTAATGGGCAAGCAGATAACAGAAGCCGACGTTGACGAATTTATCGCTAACCTCGGCCAGAGAGGTCAGAATTACAACACACCCGAGGGCAGAAAGATAGTTCTTGATGAACTCATCAACCAGAAGCTCTTGCTCCTCGATGCACAGCGCAATCTTTACGAGGGCGATCCGCTTTTCCAGGCACAGCTCGCAAAGATGAAGGAAAATCTCCTCATCAGCTTTGCAGTAGAGAAGACTGTTGCAAACGTCAGAGCTACAGAGGCTGACGCTAAGGCATTCTACGATGCTAACCCCGAGCAGTTTGCACAGGGCGAAACAGTAAACGCAAGCCACATTCTCGTTGACAGCGAAGAAAAGGCAAATGATATCCTCGCAAAGATCAACGCAGGCGAGATCACGTTTGAGGACGCTGCACAGCAGTTCAGCTCATGCCCCTCATCCGCAAAGGGCGGCAATCTCGGCGACTTTGGCGCGGGCCAGATGGTTCCCGAGTTTGATGAAGCATGCTTTGCTATGGAGGTTGGCGAAATGAGAGGCCCTGTAAAGACACAGTTTGGTTACCACATCATCAAGCTCAACGCAAAGAACCCCGCTTCTACAATTCCTTACGAGCAGATCAAGGCTCAGCTCATTGAGCACGTTTCACAGGATAAGCAGAAGACAGCTTACCAGAGCAAGCTCAACCAGCTCAAGATCCTTTATCAGGTAGACAGATTCTGATGAAAAAATATCGGAGCGTACTCCATAGTGAGTATGCTCCGTTTTTTTATTCTATGATATTTATCAATTCCGAAACGTTATTAAGCACAATATCAGTATGCGCCAAAAGCAACTCCTTATTGCTTTGAGATTTTGCAACGGCAATCATTCTGATGCCGCCGTTTTTGGCAAAATTTACGTCCGTGAGCGTATCACCGACCATGATTACGTCATCCTTTTTGATGTTGAACTCCTCACAGATATTATTTATGCAATACGGATCGGGCTTTGGGGGATGAATGCCGTCATCTGTATAGATCTTGTCAAAAAGCTCGGTAATTTTTAAGTCGTCAAGGCATTTTTTGGTCATTTCGGGGCCGTCCGCAGTCACAACTGCCAGTATTATTCCACGCTTCTTTAATTCGGTCAACGTGCCGATAACGTCATCGCACGTAGCGGTAACTTTACCCTTGTCACCTGCAAGATTATACGCTTCGCGCGTGATAGCGGCAAGGTCGTCACCGTTTGGATTGTATCCGTGCAAGCTTAAAGCTTTTGCAATGGCGTCACCAAGCTGGCCGTAAGTGCCCCAGCAGAGCACGCCGTCAATGCGCGTAACACCGTTTTCAACGCCGAGAGCCTCTAATATCTCATCGGTCGATACTGTATTCATTCCTGTTTTGTTCAAAATTGTTTTTATTGCATGACGGGACACCTCAACCCAGAATGAGTCAAAATCTATAAGTGTGCCGTCCTTGTCAAAAATAATTGCTTTAGTGGACATAACGCTTAACCTTTCTTTTTTAACGTTTTTTGTATAATAATACGGAATGCAAAGCCCGCTAATAAGCCTATGGAAGATACAACCATGTACCAAACGGAATGAACTAACGCAGACTCGTTATAATAAATGAATACCGATGGAATAAACAATACTGCTATCACGGGCGGATATAAAGCTTTTATTCGATGGCTCGAAATTATGCCTATAATGAATGAAAGGATAAACGTTGAAAGCAATATTAAAAGCACCATTGCAATAGCGTCCGTTGGACCTGCAAACAATGGAAAAACGTAAAACATAAATAATTGTAAAAACAATACGATTATTTCTTTTATGTATTTTTTCATAAGCTTACCCTTTTATCTGATTGGTGATTTAATTATACCACACCGCACCTCAAAAATCAAATAAATTTTCCGGCACGATTGACATCGCCAATATAAAATGTTATAATATCCTCAAACATACTTTTGGAGGTTACTATGTCGGCAAATACAAGCATTTATTACCTTTCAGCAGGTGACTGTGAACTGTGCACCATCGTTGTTAAGCCAAGCGAAACAGGAAAATATCCCACTGTAATTTTGAGATCTCCGTATGAATCCCATTATACTAAGATGAGTGATGCAGAGGCAATGGCTCAAGCGTATGAAGAACATAAAGAGTTTATTAAGCGTGGCTTTGCTTTTATTCTTCAGCATTGCAGAGGCACGGGAAAGAGCACGGGGGATTCCGATGCGTTCATTTATGAGAGAGAGGACGGACTTGCACTCCAGCAATGGATAAGAGAGCAGGATTTTTATAACGGTGAGATCTTTCTTTCGGGCGGAAGCTATTGCGGTTGGACGTCAATGTCAACTGCTCCGTTTGCCGATGATATAAAGGGCGTATCCCTCGACTCAACGGACTGCGAGCTGTATAATTTTATATACCTGAACGGATTTTACCGCTCCGGACTTCACGGTTGCTGGTATATCGACCGATACAAAAGCAAGAGTGATCTCAACAGAAACAGGTCAAATGACGTTTACCTCACTCTGCCAATGACCAAATTTTCTGAAAGTATGCTTTCGGAGCCGTCAAAAAGCCTTGACGAGTATTTGATGCATCCGGATAAAAACGATGAATTCTGGAATAGTGATATGGGTGGAGTGCATCAGCGAAGAGCTATTGCCGAGTGCAATGCGCCCATGCTTGTTATTGTGGGCTTTGTAGACATATTCAACAAGGGATGCCACGATATGTGGGACAGCATCAAGCCCGATGTCAAGCAAAAGAGTGCATTTGTGGTTCATCCGTACGGTCACGGCGGATTCCATGACGTTGAGCCGTTCTATTGTCCCGGTGGAAATTTAGAAGAACGATTAGGTCGTTACGAGGTGGATTGGTTTGATCATATAAGAAACAACACCGAGCCTGTGGTGCCGTTGGGTAAGATCACGTATTACGAAATATTCAGTGACGGCTGGAGCAGCGAGGGTTATGATACCCAAAACCACAAAATAACCGTTACTCTTGGTAAGGGCGAGGTTACTTACAGCTATGATCCGAAGGACCCTGCAATATACGAGGGTGGACTTTCAAACAATTTTAAGAGCTCAAGGCTCATGCCCGAACCATATAAGCGCAAGGACGTTATTACCTGCTACACGGGTGAATTCGAAGAAGATATCCACGTAAGAGGCAGCATGAAGCTAAAGCTTAAGGTAAAGAGCGACAGACTTGATACCGCATTCTACACAAGGATAGGAATTGTAAAGGAAAACGGCGACGTTGCCTTGAGGGATAGTATCGTTCAGCTTTCAAATTTCTATGATAATTACGAGCCAAACACATACGTTGATATTGAGCTTGTGCTTGATAGGGGCGCATTTATGATCAAAAAGGGTGAAAAGCTCCGTATTGACGTGACGTCATCCGCACATCCGCAGTTTGTGCCGCACACAAATAACAAGGGCTTGTTTACGGTGCAGGACAAAGCGTTGATAGCAAACAACACGGTAGTGCTTGACGAAAGCAGTCTGACAATAAATTATATCTGATGATATTTGTATTACACAGCATTTTTTGGTCCCCGCTTTACTTTTGGTAGGCGGGGATCTTAAATATAAATTTTCTCAAATTTAAGTTGTTAAATTTGGAAAAAGATGATATAATATAAGGTAGTGCGATATTGTATTCGCGGATGAGGACTTTTAACGGATCGGGTCAAACGGTTCGAGCAATATAATACATATTTAACGAAAGGATGATGTTATTGGGTAGAAAAAGAAAACAGATCAAGGTAATACCGCTGGGCGGTGTGGGCGAGATCGGAAGGAATATGACGGCTATTGAGTATAATGAAGATATAATACTCATTGACTGCGGAATGTCATTTCCCGAGGATTACATGCTCGGCATTGATGCAGTAATACCTGATTTTACGTTTTTGGAAGAAAACAGAGAGAAGATACGTGCGCTTTTTATAACACACGGACACGATGACCACATTGGTGCGATAGCATATTTCCTCGAAAGATTCAAGGAGGTGCCCGTATACGGTACGGGACTTACGCTTGGGCTTGTAGGAAATAAGCTGGCATATCACGAGCATCTTCAGGATGCGGATCTTCGCAGAATTTCAGCGGGGGACACCATTACCGAGGGTTGCTTTAAGGTAAAGGCGATAAAGGTAAACCACAGCGTTGCGGACAGCGTTGCGTTTGCGGTAACGAGTCCCGTTGGTACGCTTGTGTTTACGGGTGACTTTAAGGTTGACTTTACACCTGTTGACGATGAAATGATAGACCTCGGCACGTTTGCGGCGTTGGGTACTTCCGGTGTACTTGCGCTGTTTATGGAAAGCACTAACGTTGAGCGCGAGGGCTACACAATGTCCGAAAGGACGGTAGGTAAAACGTTTGAAAACGTATTCTCTCACGCGGAGGGCAGGATAATCGTTACGACGTTTGCGTCAAATATCCACAGAATTCAGCAGATAATTGATGCTTCCATAAAGAATAACAGAAAGATATGCATTCTGGGATTCTCTATGCTGAACGCTGCAAAGGTAGCGCGTGAGCTTGGTTATTTGCATTGCCCCGATGAGTGCATGATTGATATCGACCGCATTGGCAAGCAGCCACCGAATGAGGTTACAGTCATCACAACGGGCAGCCAGGGCGAGCCGATGGCGGCACTTTCAAGAATGGCAAACTCTGAGTACAAGAATTTCAATATTATGGCGGGCGATACGGTAGTAATTTCTGCAACTCCCGTCCCGGGCAACGAAAAGATGGTTTCCGGCGTAATCAATAAACTCTTTGAGCGCGGAGCGATAGTTGTTTATAGTGCGCTTGAGGACGTTCACGTTTCGGGCCATGCCTGCAGGGAGGAGCTTAAGCTTATGTATTCCCTTGTTAAGCCGAAATTCTTTGTTCCCGTGCACGGTGAGCCCAGACACCTGACCTTGAGCGCGAGAATGATACACGAGCTTGGGCTTGAGGAGAAGAATATACTTCTTCCGCAGCTTGGCAAGAGTATTCTTATTGATTCTGCGGGAATACAATACGGTGAGGACGTTCACGCGGGCATAACGCTCGTTGACGGCTTGGGCGTTGGTGACGTTGGTAACGTGGTGCTTAAGGACAGACAGGTGCTTTCGGAGGAGGGCCTTATAATTACTATCGTTGCGATAGATGATAACAAGAATATCATATCCGGCCCCGAGGTGCTTTCGCGCGGATTTGTTTACATGAAGGAATCCGAGGAGCTTATAACGCAGATAAAGGATATTGTTCTTGGAGTGATGAGCTCGGCGCAGGATAAGAAAAAGGTTGACGTAATGACGCTTAAGAATACTATGCGTGACAAGCTCAAGAGCTTTATATACCTCAAAACAAAGCGCAGACCTATGATAATGCCTGTAATTCTTGAGGCTGATACGGCTAAAAAGCTTGACGAATTCACGGTGGAGGATTTTCAGCGTCAGATAGACGATGAATTTGAATTGTAATAAAAACAACGGAGGATGTGGTAAATTACCATACCCTCCGTTTTTGTTAAATCAGAACTACATTGCGACCGCGACGCTTTTGTGCGATCTGTTTGGTTTTACTGTTCAGTTGCCCTGGGCAAATAACTCTCCCAACGGATGAAAAATTCCGAGCCGTCGTAAAGGAGCGAACCTCTTTTGATGACGGGGCCAACGCCACCATAACGGTTTACATTTACGTACATCTTTCTGTTGCTGAAGTCAAGCTCATAGTTATAACCCAATTCATCTGCATCCAATTCATATATGCACTGCATTGTATCAAAGTCGTATATAGCAATACATTGTCTTGCTATGCCTGAACCATAACTCAATGAGAGGCATATCTCATACTTACCGTCACCCGTTATATCAGCAACATAAAAACTGTGGCAGCCGGCAATGAATTCTTTGCCGTTTATAAGAATCATGGAATAGATGGAATCTCCGCATTCCACTGTGGCATTATCAAGTTCAGGTATTACTGCGGTAATTCCGTTATCATCCGAAGTAACTCCCTCACCTAAATAGTATCTGCTTTTCCATATAGTTCTTGTGGGTACACCGTAACCAATATTTTTAACGCCGAGTATAATATTCACCAGCTCGTGCTTATCCTCGGGCAGGGTAAACGTTTTATTACGCGTTACGTCAAAGAACACACCGTTTTCGGAATTGTATTCGATCTGATGATTCCGGGTGTAGAAGATATAGTCTGCCTCATAATCAGAGTGTCCGTCCTCCCATGATGCAGAGTTCAGAATATCGATAATGCGCTGCTGTGCATTTGTCGATACTTCAACTAAGCGTAGCTTGTCCGCTGTATAGCAGAATTGATGCGGTAATTCGTACGTTTTATCTTGCACTGCGCAACCAACGATACTCAATATACAGCATATTGCCAAAATTGTTGCCAATAATCTTTTCATAAAAATACCTCCTATTATGTTGAATTCTTCGGTTATATCCATAACCAATTATATTTTATCATAAATCTGCAAAAAAAACAGTATCTTTTATGAATTTTTTAAGAATTTTGTGTAAAAATGCTTGACATTTCAAAAACAATGATGTATACTTATAATTAGTTAGTTAACTAAATAATTATTGTACGGCACGAGCCGTGGAAGGAGTAGTTATGTATGGACCAAGAGGCGGCCCTCGCCCACTTCAGGAAGAAAAGCCGAAGGAGCCGCGACCGAAGAATTTTGAGGAGCTTATTGAATACATTGTGAGAGTATGGGGAGGCTTTTTTAAGAGGTTGTTCTACATATATTCTCTTGTATGGGAAACGAGAAAGTGGATATTCTTTGCGTTGCTCGGATTTGCCATTATAAACGGTTTTACACCTGTTATAGGCGCATATATCGGTAAGCTTATAATTGACGTTATAACGAATGTAATTGCAGAAAAGCCACCGGACGGACTTATGATGGTAATTCCGTATTTGATTCTTAATTTCGGATACATATTCTTAACGAGCCTTATTTCGTCAGTAAACGGCATTGTAAACCGTATTGCGAGCGAGCTTGTTACAAACCATATAAAGCTCAAGATATGCAACAAGGCTAAGGAGGTTGACCTCAGAAGCTTTGATATGCCCGAATTTTATGAAAAGCTTGAGAATGCCAACCGTGAAGCGGGCGGCAGACCCATGCAGATACTCAACTCAACGCTTTCAATTGCAAGTACGCTTATAAGCGCAGTCAGCTTTGTGGTTATACTTTGGGCAGTTTCCCCCATTGCTCCGCTTATAGTTGTAATACTTTCGATACCGAGCGCTGTTGTTAATTTCAAATACAGAAAGAAGAACGTTTGGTATATGCGTTGGCACTCCAAGGAGCGTCGCCAGATGCAGTATTATTCCGATCTTATAGTGAATAAGGATATGGTTAAGGAGGTTAAGCTCTTTAACCTTGCGGATGGCTTCCTTGAAAAGTATAAGCAGGCATTCGATAAATATTTTGGCGGAATGAAAAAGCTTATTTTCCAGGAAAATGCAATACATATGGGAATTTCGATATTCTCCGTTGCGGGCATGTGCTTCCTTTATATTTTGGTTGTCAAAGGCGTTATCAACGGTGAGGATTTCTCCATAGGTGACTATACGTATTTTACAAGTGCATTGAGTAATATTTCGGGTAGCTTCTCTTCACTTATAGGTACTACGGTTGGTATTTACGAGGGTACTTTGTTCATAGACAACATGATAATGTTCATGAACGAGGAGCGCACGGTTGCGTCTATCCTCCCGGAGCCTGCACACGTTGAAAAGCACGTTGAGCACGAGCTTCGCCTTGAAAACGTTTCATTCCGTTACCCAGGTATGACATATGACGTTCTTCATGATATCAACCTTACCATCAAGTCGGGTGAATCGATAGTTCTTGTAGGTCTTAACGGCGCAGGTAAGACTACGCTCATAAAGCTTCTCACAAGATTGTACGATCCTACGGGCGGTACGATATACCTCGACGGCAGGGATATAAGAGAATACGACACCGAGGAGCTTTACAGCTTGTTTGGCATCATATTCCAGGATTTTGGCAGATATGCGGTGAGCGTAAGAGAAAATATTGCGTTTGGTGACGTTTCTGCACCTGTTGACGAGCAGAGAATTAAAAAGGCTGCTAAGGAAAGTAACGCTGATTCGTTCATCGATAAGTTTGAGGAGGGCTACGATGCTCAGCTCATGAGGTTCTTTGAGCTTACGGGTAAGGAGCTTTCGGGTGGTCAATGGCAGAAGCTTGCTGTTGCAAGAGCATTCTACGGCGACTCGGATATTCTTATCCTTGACGAGCCCACGGCATCACTTGACGCTATTGCGGAGCAGGAGATATTCAATCAGTTTGAACAGCTTAGACAGGGTAAGCTCACGGTATTCGTATCACACAGACTTTCAAGCGCTGTAAGAGCTTCGCAGATAGTTGTGCTTTCTGACGGAACTATACTCGAAAAGGGTACGCACAATGAGCTTATGAAGAAGGGTGGAGTTTACCACGACCTCTTTATTACGCAGGCTGAAAGATATATTGCATCAGTTGATGGTGAGGAAGAAGAAGCACCTGAGTTACCTGCAGGAAGACCTCCGTTTGGCGGAAAGCCACCGTTTGACGGAAAGCCCCCGTTTGGAGAAAGACCTCCGTTTGACGGAAAAATGCAAAAGCCACAGGGAAAATAAAATTGCATCACAATAACAAAAACGGCACTTTCTTTTATGAGAGTGCCGTTTTGATATTAAAGCTCGTATATAACGCCATCCTTGATGATGGAATAATCACCGCTTCTTAATGTAGTCATCAATTCGTCCATATTCGTTATGGGTTGATCCGTTGCGATCCCGGCGCGGGGGATGTGGTGATGATAGTGAAAATCGGAACCTGAGGTGAGTATCTTGCCTTTGAGCCTTTTGAAAATGAGCTCCGCGGCGTCGTTGTTGGATTGAGCCTCGGGGTGACCGTTGTAAATTTCGTATCCGTCTATTTCTTCGGGTGGCAAATGCCATTGACCGAACCTTAAGGGATGCGCGTGGATAACGATTATTCCGTAGGCATTTGCTCTGTCCTTGAGCTGTTGAGTGATCAGGGATGAGATATCTTTTTCGGAGAGGAGAAATTCCTTTGTAACTCCGTAGAGAAGATAATCGTTTCCGTCGCGAAGTGCAAGCTCAACGCCGTTTATAATATTGAGTCTGTCGCCCGCAAGCTCTCTCGCTTTGTCGCAAACGGCAAAAAGATCTTCTACCTTTTGCGTGTATTTTTCAAAATCATCCTTACAGTCCCACGACCAAAGGTGATTTGTCAAAACGAGGGAAGTGTAACCGTATTGAGTGTATTTTTCGATGATTTCGTTGAGATCAACGCTTGCGCACTCGCTTATTTCGCACGAGTGGCAATGAAGCTCCGTTCTGTATTTTTTCATAAGACGTTACCTGTTATGCGATCATGATCCCTTCAATTCTTACAAAGTGATCCGGACCCACGGGTATTTCGGGTACAGTAACCTTTACAGTATGTACGCCGTATGGCAGATTGCTTACGAATTTTGCGGCGCGCATTCTTTCAAATGAACGCAAGTAATGATCCCAGCTTCGGCATGTGTATGCTTCGCAGCCGTCAACGGAAACCAAAACGTCGTGGCTCACACCGCCGCCAAGCCAACAGAAGCCTGCGGTTGAGCCTATGAATGAGAATGAGAAGCTGTCACCCGGATGCAAGCCCTCGATGTACTTTCCGTTTGCGCTGTAAGCAGAGCCGTCCTTAAGCTCAAAGCCATTGACTGTAAGACTGTTTAATTCGTCAAACGAGAGTATACATGCGCTGTCAGAGGCTTCGGGATGGTATTTTTCGGGGATGTAGTGCGGGATGATGCTTGCGCAGCTTGCATTGTCACAAAGCCATTCCTCAAGATGCTTGCAAAGACAATCCGCGTATATTGCATGACCTTTGTCGTTGGGGTGAAGACCATCGGGAATAAGATCATCCAGCTTGAGAGTGGAAGTGATAAGATCTGCAAAAAGCTTGCTTCCTACGTCTGCAATTGGGATATTGTAGTAGCTCGAAACGTCCTTTTGAGCTTCCATGGATGCAACGGAAATGCCCTTGTTCATGTAGTCGATTATTGGGTCGCCCGTTGTGATGACTGTAACGATGTCAATATCCTCGTTGTAGCCGATGATCGTTCTGAATATAGTTTCTGTCTGTGCAGCAACGTTTTTGTAATCGTCACCCTCGTCGTTTATTGCAAATTCCATAAAAATGAGGTCGGGATTTTTTTGAAGAACGTCCCTGTCGCATCTGAACATGCCAAGACTTGTGCCCGTGCCACCGATCGCGGCGTTTATTTCTGTAATTTCTGCATCGGGATATTTTTCTTTTAACCATTGAGTTGTGAGTGCTCTGTAGCATTTATTCTCTTGTGACGCACCTGCACCTGCTGTGATGGAGCCGCCAAAGTATGCGACTGTGAGCTTTTTGTCGTAAATAAGCTTGTGCTTTGTATTGTTAAGCATATACTTTACCTCCGTGTGGAAAATGGGAGCATTGCTCCGTGCGAATATTATAGCACATGCGGATGTTGTTGTCAATTTGATTTTGAAAAAATTTAAAATTAAATAAAATACAGAAAAATGCGAATATTTACAAAAAATCCATTGAAAAAAACCGTATAATGTGATATACTATATATTATCGAAAATATGTGCATTTTAGTAGTAATGATCGGGAGGCAAAAATGACGTTTTACTATAGATCCCTTTATTATCAGTTTGGATGGAGCACTGTATTTTACATAATCCCATGCGTATTTTTTGCGGTGTTGTGCCACGAGTATTTTAAGGCTAAAACAGCTAAAAAGCTCGGTTGCCTTTGTGATGAGGCAGTTTATAAAAATCCGTTAAAATTCGTGTCCGTGATCGGGTACATACTCGGAATCGTTTCGGGTTATTGCTGGGGCAAGGCTCAGCCGTGCAACGTTGATAAGCTGTCAAAGGGCAAAAGAGTGCTTTACTATTTCTCGGGAAGCATTGCAAATATTGTTCTTGCTTTGATAATGTTATTGATACAGACGATGGTGTTTGTTGTGATGCTCTATGCGAGTGTTGAACTCAGCGGATTCTGGGATAGCCTTCACTTTGCGTTCAATCTTTTTGTGTGGACGCAGATATTCATGGCTATAACTCAGCTTTTGCCCATTCCTACACTTTCGGGATATGCAATAATAAAGACACTCTTTTTTGAAAAGGCATACAACAAGAATCTTGCCAAGGTGGAATCAAACGGAAAGTGGATATTTGTGGTGCTTGTGCTTTTGGGTGTGCTTTACTACGTAAACGAAATACCCGCAGACTTCATATTCAACGGACTTTATACGGGAATGGAGAAGCTGGTTGACTTTATAACAGGTGGATTGTTCACTCAGGCAGGTTGGTAATATGTACGAAATAGACATAGAGGCGTTTCAAGGCCCGCTTGACGTGCTTTTGAGCCTCATTTCAAAGCAAAAGGTCAGGATAGAGGACGTTTCTATATCCTCTATCACGGATTCATACCTTGAGCATATTGAGCAGATGCAACAGATGGATATGGAGGTAACCACGGAATTCATCGTTATGGCGTCGATGCTGCTCTTTATAAAGTCAAGAAGCATGCTGCCAAAGCCCCAACTCGATGAGGACGAAACTGACCCCGAGGAAGAACTCAAGCGAAGACTTATTGAATATAAAATGATAAAAGAAGCGGCACTTCTTCTTTCTGAAAGAGAAGGCGAGTTTTCGGGAATATATGCAAAGCTTCCCGAGGAGTATGAGTATGACGTTTCGGAAACGGAATTCAATTCCGTGGGAATGCACAGGCTTGCCGAGGCTTTCAGCGTGATACTTACAAAAAAGCCGTTCTTACAGGTTGAGGATAACACCATAAAGATGAAGCGTGATCCGATGACCATCACGCAGGCTATGGATTACATACAGTTCAGGCTTGTGGATACTGCAAGCGTGCTGTTTGAGGAGATTTTTGAAAATTACAACTCCAAGCAGGAGATAATTACTTTGTTTATCGGAATGCTTGAATTATTAAAGGAAAACGTTATTGCCGTTCATCAGGAGCAAAATTGGGCACCTATAACGGTTTTGAGAGGTAGCGCATGGTCGAACGTGAACAGATCGGAATAATAGAATCCGTGCTTTTTATGGCGGGTGAGCCTGTAAAGCTTAAGGATATAGCGTCATTGTTTGAAATATCGGGCGACGAGGCAAAAACACTTATGGATGAGGTACTTGAGCAGTATTCATCCGTTGGTGGCGGGCTTAAAATGGTGTGTCTTGACGGTTGCTATCAGCTTGTGACTAACAAGGATAACTCAGTTTGGGTGGAAAAATTCCTTGGTGTTGACAAGAAAAAGCAGTTGCCGACTTCACTTGTTGAAACCGTTGCGGTAATTGCGTATAAACAGCCCATCACAAGGGCAGAGGTAGAGTATATCAGAGGCGTTAAGTGCGATTACTCGGTTAAAAAGCTGCTTGAGTACGGACTCATAGAGCAGGCGGGCAAAAAGGACGTGCCGGGAAAGCCTTTCTTGTACGTTACAACGCCTAAATTTTTGAGAACTTTTGGAATATCGTCAATTGAGGAGCTGCCCGTTGTTGAGGTGGATGACTCCGAAGATGATAACATATAATTTAGCGAAATCAAATATTTCGGGAAGGAATGTATTATGTATAAAATAGTAAGAAAGAAGGAGCTCAACCCCACGGTTACACTCATGGATATTGAAGCTCCGTTGGTAGCAAAAAAAGCTCAGCCCGGACAGTTTATTATTTTGAGGGTTGATGAAAACGGCGAGAGAATTCCGCTTACAGTTGCGGATTATAACAGAGAAGCAGGCACGGTTACTATCATTTTTCAGATAGTTGGTGCAACAACAGAAAAGCT
This sequence comes from Clostridiales bacterium, assembly GCA_015056475.1. Taxonomy (GTDB): domain Bacteria; phylum Bacillota; class Clostridia; order HGM11327; family HGM11327; genus SIG351. The sequence continues at coordinate 663 of SVGF01000030.1, read as the reverse complement.
CAATCACTTGAACGAGGGTGATTATATTTGTGATTTTGTTGGACCTCTCGGCAAGGCAACTCAAACTGAGGGTAAGAAAAAGGTTGCAGTTGTTGGCGGCGGCGTGGGCTGTGCTATTGCTTACCCCGTTGCAAAGAAATTCTTTGAGCAGGGTACTGAGGTACACTCCATTGTTGGCTTCAGAACAAAGGATCTCGTTATTCTTGAGGATGAGTTCAAGGCTGCAAGCACTAAGTTTGTGCTTATGTCCGACGACGGCAGCTGCGGCGAAAAGGGCCTTGTAACGGACGCGCTCAAAAAGCTCATAGAAAGCGGCGAGGAGTATGACGAGGTTATCACTATCGGTCCATTGATAATGATGAAATTCGTTTGCAAGCTCACAAAGGAATACGGAATCAAGACTGTTGTTTCAATGAATCCCATAATGATAGACGGCACGGGTATGTGCGGCGGTTGCAGACTTACAGTTGGCGGAAAGACAAAATTTGCTTGCGTTGACGGACCTGAGTTTGACGGTCACGAGGTTGATTTTGACGAAGCTATGGCAAGAGGCGCAATGTATAAGCAGTTTGAGCGCAAGGCTCACGAGGATACCTGCAATTTGTTCAAGGCGGAGGTAAAGTAATATGGCAAATATGTCCTTAAAGAAAAACGAGATGCCCG
>SVGF01000029.1 GCA_015056475.1 Clostridiales bacterium | reverse complement strand
ATAAACTGAAAGGATATTATTGATCATGAACATACAAAAAGGTATGGATTTTGACAGATCCTTGTTTGTAATGCCTCCAAGGGATTGCGAGGTCGTGTACGGCTGGGAATGGAATACACCCATCACTAAGGAGCTGATAGATGCTCAGCTTAAGGAAGCGCACGATGCGGGCATCAAGGGGCTTTACGTTTTGCCGTTCCCGAAGAATTATATGCCGGGCTGCTTTGCAAGCACTATGTCACCGGACTATCTTACGGACGAATTTATGGAGCTCGTAAAATATACTGTCGTTGAGGGCAGAAAGCTCGGTATGGAAATGTGGACATATGACGAGGGCGGTTGGCCGTCGGGCGGTGCTTGCGGTCTTACTCATACACAGCACCCCGAAACCATTGAGCAGGTGCTAAGACCAAAGTATAAGCTCTTAAAGAAGGGTGAGAAATATACGCTCCCCGAAAAGGCTATTGCGGCATATGATTGCTACACACAGTTGCCCAACGAATTTGTTGCCGAAAGGGATATGACTGTTTGGGAGTATTATCTTGAGAATACTTATTGGCAGTCGAGTTGCCGTGTTGATTGCTCAAACAAGGGTGTTATCGATACTTTCCTTAATAATACTTACGAAAGATATTATGAAAAGATGGGTGAACTTTTCGGAAGTGACATATCGTTGATGTTTACTGACGAGCCCACAGTTCAGAATATAACTATTCCCAGAAATTTCTTTGAGATATTCAAGAAGGAGTACGGCTATGACGCAATGGACTATCTTCCTGTTATAATGGATGCTGAAAATGCAAAGACAGAGCGTGATTATCAGGTGAGAATAGACTACGGCAGGCTTTTGGGTAAGCTTTTCTATGAAAATTTCAGTTGCAACATTGAAAAATGGTGTGCAGATCACAATATTTTTATGGGTGGTCACATTGACCTTGAGCATCTTGCGGACGGTGGTGCACAGAGAGGCTACTTCAGTCATCTTCATGCTTTGAGTGGATTTGATATTCCAGGTATTGACGTTATATGGGAACAGATCCGTTACCCCTACGGCGGACGTTCACCCGTAAGCGATGATGCATATCCGTTCTACCCCAGAGTGGCATCATCAGCGTCAAGACAATCCGGCAGAAATCTCTCGCTCACGGAGAGCTTGGGCGTATACGGTGACGGTGTAACTCCCGATGAGATAAGATACGTGATAAACTACCAGGCTATCCGCGGAATTAACGTATTTAATTTCCTCATGCTCACTTCGGGCAGGGAAGGCCTCATGGCTATGGGCGAAAGACCCGTATTCTGTCCGCAAAAGCCGGGCTTCTACCATTTGCGCCAGATAAACGAGTATCTTGCAAGGGTTGCATACCTTGTTCGTTTGGGTGAGGCAAATATCGATACTGCACTCTATCAGCCATGTGCGGATTATTGGACTTGCGAAGCTTATAAGAATGAAGCTGTTGATGCGTTTACAAAAGCGGGCGTTCAGCTTGAAAGAAAGCATATCCCGTTTGATATGATAGACGATGATGCTATTATGAACGCCGAGGCAACTCCCGACGGCTTAAAGATAGGCGATGCGTGTTATAAGCATATAGTGATCCCCGCTTGCAGATTTATGCCCGACGAAGTAAAGGCAAAGGTTGCTCCATACGTTAGTGAGGGACAACCCCTTGTAAACGTTCGATCAGAAGCACTTGTGGTTATGGGCAGAAAGCTCAAGTCGGGTGAGCTCTTGTTTGTATTTAACGAGGGCGAGGCTCACGCAAAGGAAGAGCTTGACGTTAAAGCAAAGAATATTTACCGTCTTGACCTCTACAACGGCGAGATGTATAAAGTTAAAAATGCTGTTGTTGATATCCCTTGCGGTGATATTGCGGCATTCTACCTTACTGATGATGAATATTCCACAGTAACCGATGAGGCTGAAAGCAGTTTTGATATCAACGGCTTTGAAATATCTAAAATCAAACAATTCAAAATGGTAAGGGAGGGTGTGACATCCGTTGAGGCGGATATAAATATGCCCATCGATGACAAATTCTCCGGTGAAATAACGTACGTTACGGATTATACACTTTCAACAGCACCCGATGCTGATGCGCGTTACCGCATAAAGTTGAAGGATACGTCTGTTACTGCGAGCGTGGCGGTTAACGGTAAGACCATTGCTGTATTCGGCACAAGCCCCATGAGTGTTGTAGTTTGCGGCAAGGATATTCCTGCAAGCGGTAAGATGGAAGTGGTAGTTGCAAATACGGCGGCAAACGAAATATTTGCAACACAGGACATTCTTCAGTATTTCTCCGAGCCCGAAAGAGGTCCGTTTGACGTTACAAAGTTCGGCTTTGAGGTAAGACAAGCTCCCATGAGCTTTGGCAATTTGGTAACTATTGAAAAGCTTAAGTGATATCAAGGAGTTTGTATGACTATATTATTGTTGGTAATAATTTACATTGCGTTTATAGGTCTTGGCTTGCCCGATTCACTCATCGGGTCAGCCTGGCCGGGCATTTATCCCGAATTCGGGCTCCCGAATACGTACATAAGCTTTATCACGTTTACGATATCGGGATGTACTGTGCTTTCAAGCATGTTCAGTGATAAGATAATAAACAAACTTGGCACGGGCAAGGTTGCTGCATTCAGCACGGCTCTTACTGCACTCGCTATATTGGGATTTTCGTTTTCTGAGCAGTTTATATTCCTCGTGCTTCTTGCAATTCCGTTGGGATTGGGCGCAGGTGCGATAGATTCATCGCTCAACAACTACATTGCTCTGCATTATACTGCAAGACATATGAATTATCTACATTGCTTTTACGGTATCGGCGTTTCATGCAGCCCATATCTGATGTCAATGGCGCTTTCGAATACAAGCTGGCGCGACGGCTACAAGTATGCATTCATCGTGCAGATAGTTATAACTCTAATTCTTGTGCTTTCGCTCCCTCTTTGGAAAAAGAACGGCGGCAATGAGGACGGTGAAGACGTAAAGCCTGTATCCTTAAGTTTTATTGATGCGATGAAGCGCCCCGAAATTCGTATGGTGCTTCTTATAATGCTTGCAACAAATGCTATAGAATATGCTTGCGGCACTTGGGGTAGCACATTCCTTGTAGAAGCAAGAAATTTTGACCCTGACAGTGCGGCTATATTGCTCACGCTCTATTATGCAGGTATGGCTTTGGGCAGATTTACGTCCGGTGTGCTTGAAAACGTCATTAAAACGTGGCTCCGCATTGCGATAGGCGTTTGCATTGTGTTTGTGGCTGTGATTCTGATGCTTGTACCAAACGGAGTATTTTTCTCTGCGGCGGGACTTTTCCTTATAGGCTTTGGTAACGGTTCGATTTATCCCAACCTTATTTACCTTACGCCATACAATTTTGGCAAGGAAGTGTCGCAGTCCATTATGGGCTTTCAGATCGCGGCGGCTTATACGGGCGTAATGCTTACACCGCCCTTGTTTGGATTGGTAAGCAGCTTACTTGGAATTAAGGTCTACCCGATATTCCTCGTGGTGCTTTGGGTGCTTATGGCTGTATCAATACTTGTATTTGTAAAGAAAATGAAATCGTTGGGCAGATTTGATAAAAACGTATAATGAGATCATCCCTCTTGATGCAAAGGTCAAGGGGGATTTTTTTCGCTAAATTGTAATTACTAAGGAAAATTATCCCATAGTTTTTATTAATAAAAAACGGGAAGCACATTGCCTCCCGTAAGAATTATTCTACGTCATTTATCGAAACGTCTATCCACATTACCGGGCGCACGCAGTATATTACTGATTCGATTATCTCACCGTAATAAGTCAACGTGCCGCTTGAAGTTACGTAAGCGGCTCTGCCCATTGCAATGCCGGGTGTCCTTAGCCACCAATGCCCTGTATGGAGCGTAAGGTTTTCGTATGCACCCTTGCTGACAACGTAAGGGTTGATCTTGCCGAGCTTTGCTTCGTCATATGTGCAGTATTTTTCATACTCACTTATGCTGAGAATGAATACCTTATCCTCGGTGTCATATCCACCGTGAGTGTGATGCACAGGATTCTTTTCTGACTTTACGGTGGTTGTAAGCAAATAGCTTTTCTGTTCATCGCTGAATGCCGTTTCAATAAACTCGGAATTAAGCCATTTTCTTAAATCGCTCGTTTCCCAGGTCGTTGCAACGTAGGTTTCGTTGTATTTCTTTTGCTCAATGCAATCGCTGGTCATAACGAGCATTTTGTTTGAGTCCTTTGCAAGCACTACCCATTCAATTTCTTCTTGACCGTTTGCGATGTTTCCATCCTGCTCATAAGAGCCAAATTTAATTATTCCGCCAACGTCAGTATTGAGCATGGTCTGCTTTTGAATGGCGATCTCAAGCGCCTTGCATCTGTCTGAGCTGTCCTTGAATTCGCCCAAAGTGTTGAATAACTCGTAAGCCTCGCGATATTCGCCGTTGCGCACATGATCTGAGGCTGTTTTGTACGTCAAGCTATTGTCTATGAACGAATACAGATTGATTCCGACAACGATCAGCGCAATTATTGATACCGTACTGATTATTGAAGTCCAAATGGTTTTTCTCTTTCTTGCCTTTTCCTTTGCGATGATCGCATTTGTGCGCTTTTGGATCTCTATCCTCTTTTTGCGCTCCTCCTCAAGGAATTGCTTCATTCTTGGCGGAACCTGATGCGTGCCGCAATGTGGGCAAACGGCAGAGGTATCTGTATTCTGCATTTCAAATTGCTTTCCGCAATTTTCACAATTAATAACTAACATATTTCCTCCTACTTATACCGGCTCGTCGTCAACGAGCTTCTTTCTCAGGAATGAGAGAATAAACGGGATGCAGAAAAGACCTGTAATGATATCCGCTATGGGCTGGGAGATCTGTATGCCGTAAAGCCCAAAGAAGTAATGAGTTATCAAAAGCGTTGGGATCATTGCAAGCCCGGATCTCATAAGCGAGAGCAACGTTGAAAGTGCAGGCTTTCTTATGCTCTGATAAAGCATATTAACAGGTACGGAAAGCGGCATAAACAACGTGCCAATGCTTGCCCAACGGAGAGCAACCGCTGCGATCCTTATAACCTCGTCATTCTTCTGGAATATGTACGCGATGTTTTCAGCAAAAATAAATCCGGGGATGGATATCAAAGTAATTATCAATGCACCTATACCCATTGTAACCACAAGCCCCTTTTTAACACGGCTGTATTTCTTAGCGGAGTAATTATAAGAAGCAACCGGCTGAAAGCCCTGACCAATACCAAGACCAACGCACATTATCAGCGCGGAATACCTGTTTACAACACTCATTGCGGCAATGGCTGCATCGCCAAACGGACGCGTAAGATTGTTGAGCAAGCCGTTTGATATTGATGAAAGCCCCTGGCGCACAAAAGCGGGGAAGCCGATCTTAAGCATGCTTGTGTAATGCATGAGCTTTGCACTTATGAATCTGGGTCTGATCTTTCCCAGAGCCATTTTGCTGTGGAAATAAAGCAAAATTGAAAAGCTTACAAACTGTGAAACTGCAGTTGAAAGACCTGCACCGTAAACGCCCATACCATACACCTTGATAAGCATATAATCGCCAAATATATTGAGCAAACCACCTGTAACAAGGCCTATCATGGAGTAAAATGCCTTGCCCTCATAGCGAAGATTATTATTAAGTATGAGTGAGCATATCATAAACGGAGCGGCTAAGAGCACCCACATACCGTAATCCTTTGCGTAGGGGAGGATGGTATCGGAGCTGCCTAACAGATACATAAACGGCTCGATAAATATCAATCCGAATATCATAAGTAAAAGCCCCAGAAATCCACCGAGGAAGAATGCGGTAGAAACGAAACTCGAAGCCTCGTCAGTATCCTTTTCTGCAAGAGATTTAGAAACCAACGTGCCGGAGCCTTGTCCGAGCATAAACGCTACGGCTTGAATTATGGCTTGCAACGTAAACAATATACCCGTTGCAGCCTGAGGGCTTTCACCAAGCTCGCCTACAAAATACGTATCCGCCATGTTGTAAATGTTCGTAATGAGCATTGAAATGGTGGTGGGTATTCCAAGAGTAATTATAAGTCGCGAAACGGGTGTTTCGGTCATTTTTTTGTAATATGCTTCAGTATCCTTCATATTTGCCTCCGAAAAAACAGGGTGTGAATCAACACACCCTTAATTATACCACTATTTTAAGTCAATTACAATAAATTAGTTAGATATTTAACTAATTATTCACAATTTTATTTAAGGCTTGAGAGCACGTCCTCAAATGGCTCAAGAGATCTTTTTAATATTCCGTTCATGTGAGCTATTGCAACACCGTAATTCACCATGGGAATACTTGAGATGTTTGCCGCTTTGATCCTGCGCTTCATTTCCTTTTCGTTGAGCATACAGCCGCCGCAATGAACTATCAAAGCATATTTGTCAAGATCCTCAGGAAAATCTCCACCCGACGTAAATTCAAATACAATATCCTTGTTTGTGAAATTTTTAATCCAGCCGGGAATCTTAACTGTTCCTATGTCGTTACATTGTCTGTGGTGCGTGCATCCCTCGGATATGAGCACCCTGTCGCCGTCCTTTAATGATTCGAGTGCCTTTGCGCCCTTGACCAAAGTATCAAGCTCGCCTTTATATCTCGCCATGAGTATGGAGAATGACGTAAGCGTTACTCCGTTTGGTACTATCCTTGCAACCTTGCCAAAGACTTGCGAGTCAGTAATTACCATTGCGGGAGGCTCTTTCAAGCATTCAAGAGTGCTTTTCAGCTCGGTGTCCTTACAGCAGATAGCGGTACAGCCCTTGTCAAGCAGATCTCTCAAGGTCATCTGCTGTGGGAGGATAATTCTGCCCTTGGGGGCGGATTCGTCGATCGGTATTACCATCACCACAACGTCCCCCGCATTCAAAAGATCGGAAACGATGTATTTAGGTGCAGAATTACTCTTTGCAAGTGCGCCTATCATATCCTTGAGCGCATTTACGTTGTAACCTGTCTGAGCACTTACCCAGATAGTGTGAGTATCGTTTGACTGCGGTACTTCGCTGAGCAGGTCACACTTGTTCATCACCAGAACGTATGGCAGAGCCTTTTCCTCAAACGTCTTTATGAGCTCGTTATCAAGGGGGGAGAGCCCTTTTGTACTATCTACAACAAGCACGGCAATATCAGTAAGCGCAAGTATCTGCTTTGCCTTCTTGATTCTCTTTTCGCCAAGCTCGCCCTCGTCGTCAAGACCGGGGGTGTCTATTATCTCCACGGGTCCAAGGGGTAAAAGCTCCATAGCTTTTTTTACAGGGTCGGTGGTGGTGCCCGATCTGTCGGAAACCACGGCAAGCTCCTGTCCCGTAACTGCATTCACTACGCTTGATTTACCTGCATTGCAAAGCCCGAAGAAGCCAATGTGAAGCCTTTCGGAGGTTATTGAATCGTTAAGTCCCATATTATCTCCGTCAGAATCTGAAATCACGTCTGTTGGACTGCTTTATCTGCTCGATATTGTCCTCGGCTATCTTTCTTACCTTTTCCTTGGGTATCTTTTTAAGCTCGCGCTCTATCATAGCATAACCGATCTTTTTAGTTTCTTCGGATGCATAGTCCTCAAGGAATTCCGAAAGTGTCATGAGTGCGTTGGGGAAACAGCAATTTACTATCTGTCCCGTTTTGCAAAGGCTCATAAATCTGTCACCCGTTCTGCCCTCGCGGTAGCAAGCTGTGCAGAATGACGGCAAATGGTCGTTTTCCATAAGCCAACGCACCACCTCGTCAAGCGTTCTCTGGTCAGAAACGTCAAACTGCTCCGTATCTGTGGGACGTATCTTTTCGGAATAACCGCCGACGGACGTTCTTGAAGCACCGCTTATCTGTGAAACACCAAGGTTGAGAAGCTTTCCTCTCACAGCCTCGGATTCTCTTGTGGAGATAATTATTCCCGTGTAGGGAACAGCAAGCCTAATGCAAGCTGTGATCTTTGCAAAAATATCATCCGAAATGGAATTGTCAAACGCGGTGGGATCGATGTCAGCCGCCTTTTTGATTCTCGGAACGCTTATTGTGTGCGGACCAACGCCGTGCACAGCCTCCAAATGCTCTGCGTGCATGAGCAAGCCAGCAAATTCGTACTTATAAAGCTCAAGACCGAAAAGTACACCCAAGCCAACGTCATCGATTCCGCCCTCCATAGCTCTGTCCATAGCCTCTGTGTGATAATTATAATCGTGCTTTGGACCTGTGGGATGGAGCTGGAGATAGCTTTCTTTGTGGTATGTTTCCTGGAAAAGAATGTAAGTGCCGATGCCTGCATCCTTCAGCTTGCGGTAATTTTCAACCGTTGTTGCGGCAATATTAACGTTAACTCTGCGGATGGCACCGTTTTTGTGATTTACGGAATATATCGTTTTTATGCACTCAAGAATATATTCGATGGGGTTATTTTTGGGGTCTTCGCCTGCTTCAATTGCAAGTCGCTTGTGACCCATATCCTGAAGTGCAATAACCTCTTTTTTTACTTCCTCCTGAGTGAGCTTTTTTCTCGGAATCGTTTTATTCTTTAAGTGATACGGGCAGTAAACGCAACCGTTTACGCAGTAATTTGAGAGATACAACGGCGCAAACATAACTATTCTGTTGCCGTAGAATGCGAGCTTTATCTCCTCAGCGATCTTGTATATTCTTTCGATTACATCGGGGTCATCACATGCCAAAAGAACGCTGGCTTCTCTGTGAGTAAGACCGCTGCACGTTGTGCCTTCGGCAGTCTTTTTTGGACGTGCCTTTTCAAGTATGCTGTTTATAAGCTCCATATTGTTCTTGTTTGCCTCGGCATATTCAAGGGTCGCAAGAATCTCCTCGTTGTTTATAAATTCCTCTGCCTTTAATGATTTAGGATCGTAAATAGCCATATATTTTCCTCTTTTCTAAATTTTTATATTCTCTTAAAATCGCCCCTGGAAGCATTTGCATACATTCCGAGTGATTCCAACGTGTTTTCTATTTCTTTTTTATTTTCTGCCGCTTCTTGCCCTGTATGAGCCTTGCCGTCATAGAGCTCGTACTTTTTTCTTACACTCTGAGGGGAGAGGTTTGGCATTATAACGTTTGCTCCCGCAAGCAGGCCCATCTGTCTTCCGTTGGGGTGCATTGTGCCGAGCGCTGTTGTGGCGGGTAAAAGTACCCGCGGATGCATCAGTCTTACCAATGAAAGCAAGAAGCAAGTCAATTCCACACTTCCCGCGCTGTATTCAGCAAACGGTGTTGCGTGGTGAGGTATAAACGGACCTATTCCGCACATTTCGGGGGAAAACTCTTCAATAAATTTTAAGTCCCTTGCAATGTGCTCATTCGTCTGAAAGGGTGAGCCTACCATAAAACCGCATCCTGTCTGAAATTGGAGCTCCTTTAACTCCTTCAGGCATTGCATTCTATTTTCAAGTGTCATTACCTCGGGGTGAAGCTGTGAGTAATGCTCGGACGTTGCAGTTTCATGCCTTAAAAGATATCTGTCAGCGCCTGCTTTTTTTATTGCCTCGTAGCTTTTTCTGCTTCTCTCGCCGAGTGATATCGTCACGGCACAGTCGGGATAGCTTTCTTTTATGCTTTTGATTATATCGCAAAGTATCTCGTCGTTAAAATAAGCATCCTCGCCGCCCTGCAGCACAAAAGTTCTGTAACCGATATTGTAGCCCTCTTTGCAGCATTCGAGTATTTCATCCTTAGTGAGGCGGTATCTCTGGCAATTTGTATTACTTCTTCTGAGTCCGCAGTACAAGCAATCGTTTTTACAGATGGATGATACCTCGATCAAGCCTCTTAAAAATACCTCGTTGCCGTATATACCTTGCTTGACCTTGAGTGCCATTTCAGCAGCAGATCTTGCATCTTCATCTGTGTAATTATCAAGAATGAATCTGTATTCATCGGTTGAAAGACTGTGTTCGTCTTTTAGTTTATTTATTAATTCCAATACTCTACTCATTAGTCGTTACACTTGAGTAAGCCGTCTTAACGCTTATACCATCAAGCCTTCCTATTTTTCCTGCAAGCGCGCCTATTGTGTCCTGCGGTGCATCTAATGCAACGCTTATTACGCTTATATTCTTCTGTTTATAGGGAATACCCATTCTTCCTATAATGTATTCGCCGTATTCGTGAAGCAATTCGTTAAGGCGCGGTGTGGAATCTCTGTTTTCCACTATTATACTCATAACGGCAACTCTCGTTTCCATTTTATCTCCTTTTATCCAAAACAAAAAGCCGCACCAAAAGGCACGGCAAAAGCTCTGCATTATAAAATGCAGTAAAACTCATTTATAGCCGTAAGCCTTCATTCGGAACGCATCCTTATGTCGGGAACGATTTATTACAGTAATAGTATATAACATTTTAGCGAAAAAGTCAATAGGTACATAAATAATTTTTATGTTAGAAAAAATGGCTTGATTTTTTAGGTAAAGTGTGTTATTATAACTACTGTAGGAAAATACGATAAGGAGGATACATGAAGAACAAAATTAGTGTGTTGCTTGTATTAATATTAGCGTTTGCTCTGTGTTTAACAGGCTGTATAAGCAACAAACCGTATATGACCGCTGAAACGCTTTATAAAACCTATTCTGAGGACGTTGAAGAATTGGTTAAGCAGGCAAAGCAACGTGATATATTGGTTATTGAGGATAATGTTGTAACTCACGGCGAGGGGTTGCTTGATGAGTTTATCAATGCTGTACCAACACGTTTAACGGGCGGCGGTATGTATCATACTGATGAGTTGATACTTGACGTTGTTATTGTAATGGATACTGAAAAGTATCAAGACGAAATTGGAGAATCCGATGAAAAGGATCATTGGTTTTATGCAAGTGTACCTGATGACATTGTTGAATGGCATGAGAAGGTAACAATGAGCCAAGCGCTTGGTGTATATGGCACGCCGTGCATTTTGTGGGATTACCGCTCCAAAGAGGGCGACAAATATGCTGTTCAGGTTTTCAGAATGACTTATACAAATGACGGTGATTTTGTCCTTACATCTCACATTAGAACGAGGTATGACGTTATTATTAAGTCTAAGTCGGATGTAAAGCTTACAAAGCGCACAAATACCGTAACGGGTGTTGACGGTATTTCAAAATGTGAATGCCTTGTATTTGAGGCAGAGGACGGCACGTTGGATATGCCGATTTTAGTTTATTGTAAATGAGAGAAGATTTATACATCAAATAATATTTTTTTATTATCTTACTAAACCTCGGATACGCTTGTCTGAGGTTTTTTAGCAATTATGATAATAATATATTTTTTATGTAATCTCTCTTGATACCCAAAAACAAATATTATAATGATGCAAATACATACATTTTATCGATGCCTTGTATAATATTTACACGTTTTAAGATAATTTTTTGCACAAATCAAAATTTCCTGTTGACAATGAAATTAAGTTTGGTATAATAATAACGGATCTATTCTGATAAATTTATATTAAGGAGAATAAATATGGAAAAATTAAGAGTAGCTATTGTAGGTTGCGGTGGCATCGCAAACGGCAAGCACATGCCTTCACTTCAAAAGGTTGAGGAATGCGAAATGGTAGCATTCTGTGACCTTGATATCGAAAGAGCACAGATTGCTGCGGCTGAATACGGTATTCCCGGCGCAAAGGTTACAACGGATTATATGGAGATTGCAAACGATCCCGATATTGACGTCGTTCACGTTTGCACACCCAACCGTTCACATTCATTTATTACAATTGCATGTCTTGAGGGCGGAAAGCACGTTATGTGCGAAAAGCCTATGGCAAAGACTGCCGCAGATGCTCAGGCTATGCTCGAAGCCGCAAAGCGCACGGGTAAAAAGCTTTCTATCGGCTATCAGTACCGCCAGGATTACGTTCATACAACGATGAAAGCCGCTTGTGACAGAGGTGATCTCGGTGAAATATACTTTGCAAAGGCTCATGCTTTAAGAAGACGTGGTGTTCCTACTTGGGGCGTATTCCTCAACGAGTACGAGCAGGGCGGAGGTCCGCTTATTGATATTGGCACACATGCTCTTGACCTTTGTCTTTGGATGATGAATAATTACGAGCCACATTCTGTTATGGGCTCAAAGTACAGAAAGCTTGCTGATACTGCTTATGCATCAAACGGCTGGGGCTCATGGGATCCCAAGGATTATACGGTTGAAGATTCTTGCTTTGGCTTTATCAAGATGAAGAATGGTGCATCCATTATGCTCGAATCAAGCTGGGCGATCAACATAACCGACGCGGTAGAAGGCACTATAACACTTGCAGGTACAAAGGGTGGTGCAACGTCAAGGGGCGGACTTCAGTTCAACGGAGAAGAAGACGGTAAGCTCTATTCACAGAATACACCAAGGGGTGGTGAGGTTGAGTATTTTGACGGCTACAATCCCGGTGACCGCTGTGAAAGTGATGCAAGGCAGTGGATCCGTTCCATCATCAATAATACCGATCCTTGTGTACTTCCCGAGCAGGCGCTTGTAGTATCCAAAATACTGGAGGCAATTTATAAATCATCAGAAACGGGCGAAACTATATATTTTGATTGATAAAAATAATTTGATCAAAATATGTGTTGACTCTTGGCTCTGGCTCCGGGAGAAGTGGCACTATGCACCTGAGATGGGACGTATAAATAAAAAGGAAGAGCTTTTCAAATGCGATATTTTAAGTATAACAGAATTGATTACAGTCAAGATCCTCAAATAAGAGAAGAGTACAATGCTCTGCTCAAAAAAGAGAAGAACGAGATCAAAAAGGACAAAATGTGGACAAGGCTCAGTCTGTTGATATCAACAGTCGTGCTTATTGTATATATTTTTGTTTTTGTGGCTGTATTGATTGTGATTCCAACACCAAATGGTTTACTTGCGGGAGTGCTGGTCGAGGGCTTAAAGCTTGTACACACCATGGTATTTATACCCATTGGTATATGGATAGCGTATTGGGTCATTTATCCGTCATTGGAACAAAAATTCCACGCGAATTACACTCGCACAATAAATAAGTACATCACAAATTCATGCCCTGCATTGATGTCATACTACGAGCTTGAAGAACCTTACATAGTTACAAAGTGTTATGATTCAAGTGAACGTGATTTTAAGAACCAAGATATTTGTCTGTTTATTGTAAATAACGAATTGCGCATTGCAACCGTGTTGGTCAACGGCTTCTTCAATATGGAACGAAATATCGATTGCTATGCCTATATGCGTTACGAGCTTGCTTTAACGCAGATCAAAAATAAAAAGCCGTCAAAGTATGAATTAAGGTCGGGCGAGACGTATTTTGTGCTTGATAAGAATGCAAAGAAATTTTTTGATGCTCATTTCTGGGTGAATGTTTGACAATATCATCCCGTCATTCAGATTGTTCTTTGCTAAGAAATAAAAAAATATCTAAATACTTTCAAAAAGTGTGATATATTTTGCTTGACATCGCATTTGAATGGTGGTATAATAATCTTACCAAAATACTATGATATTTTTCTAAAAGGAGAAATTTTTATGGAAAAATTAAGAATTGCAATCGTAGGCTGTGGCGGTATCGCTAATGGTAAGCACATGCCTTCATTGAAAAAGGTTCAGACATGCGAAATGGTGGCATTCTGTGACCTCGTAATCGAAAGAGCACAGGAAGCAGCTGCTAAGTACGGCGTTCCCGGTGCTAAGGTTACAACAGACTACATGGAGATCGCTAACGATCCCGATATCGACGTTGTTCACGTTTGCACACCCAACCGTTCACACTCCTTCATTTCTATCGCTTGTCTTGAAGGCGGTAAGCACGTTATGTGTGAAAAGCCCATGGCTAAGACAGCTGCTGAAGCTAAGGAAATGCTCGAAGCTGCTAAGCGCACAGGTAAGAAGCTCTCTATCGGTTACCAGAACCGTCAGTGCTATGACCAGATGATGCTCAAGAAGGCTTGCGACGACGGTAAGCTCGGTGAGATCTACTTTGCTAAGGCTCACGCTCTCAGAAGACGTGCTGTTCCTACATGGGGCGTATTCATGAACGAGTATGAGCAGGGCGGCGGTCCGTTGATCGACATCGGTACACATGCTCTTGACCTTACACTTTGGTCAATGAACAACTATGAACCCGCTATGGTAGTTGGTTCTAAGTTCAGAAAGCTCGCTGATACAAAGAACGCTGCTAACGCTTGGGGCCCCTGGGATCCCGAAGCTTACACAGTTGAAGACTCTTGCTTCGGCTTCATCAAGATGAAGAACGGCGCAACAATCATCCTTGAGTCCAGCTGGGCAATCAACCTTACAGACACAGCTGAAGCTTGCTGCACACTTTGCGGTACAAAGGGCGGTGCTACAACAAAGGGCGGCCTTGTATTCAACGGCGAGGAGAACAGCGCTCTCTACACACACAGAATTGAGAAGTGCGGCGGTGTTGCTTTCTATGATGGCTTCTCCGATGATCCTTCCGAGAGCGATATGAGACAGTGGCTCAACGCTATCATCAACGACACAGATCCTTGCGTACTTCCCGAGCAGGCTCTCGTAGTATCTCAGATTCTTGAGGCTATCTACAAGTCAGCTGAAACAGGCGCTCCTGTATTCTTTGATTGATCATCTACACAAAAATAATAAGATCCTCCGTACTGAATTGTGCGGAGGATCTTTTATTATCATATAGATATTAACCGAAGGGCTTAAACTTATCGTCCTCACTAAGCTCCAAAGCATCTGCAATATCGTTAAAATTCTTAATGATAGTGTTGAATTTTTCGGGGTGATGAGCGTCCGAGCCCATAAAGAATTTGCAACCGCAGTCCTTAGCTATCCTGTACGGTCTTAACATATCTGTAATATCCTGCCCCTCGTATGAGGATAAATTAAAATTCAGCTCAACGCCTACTCCTTTGTCTGCAACTCTGCCAAAAGCTTCATAAAGAGCATCGTCAGACATTGAATTGATGGTTTTAATTTGTTCTTCTCTGCCGTTAGCAATGAGCGGAACTGTAAAGTGAGCGATTCCCACCTTTTCAAACGGTAGATCCATATCCAAAAGCGCATGAACTCGCTTAATTGCCCAATCGGCTCTTTCCTCGGGCGTTGAAACCTTTTGTGTATCGCGCGTAAAGTCACCCATGTGGAAATGTGTGAGCGCAACGTTTATGAATTCAAACTCATCATAATGGTGAGGCAATAAGCCCAACACAAGATCCTTGTTCATATCAGCTTCACAGCCAAAATGAAACTTCACACCGTCAGCCTGCGGCAACGGCAATAAGGACTTAATTTTATTCAACGGATGTAATGAGTAAAAATTACTTGCACCGCTTATTTCGTCATCCCAAAAATGATCTGTAAGGCATATATGCTTAAGGTTATTTTCAACTGCGTATTGCAGTATTCTTTCGGGAGTTTGATTGGGGTCGTCGGAGCAAGCCGATTTGCAAGAATGTATGTGGTAATCGTGGTCAACAATAAATTTCATAAAGCACCTCTTAAATGTATTTATAGAATTGTTAACGTATTTATTATAGCACACATAAAAAGCAAAGTCAAGCTTTTATATATTGTAAAAAACAATTGATTTTACCGCGAATATGTGCTATAATTACACAAATTACGTTTGAAGTATTTTGGAGGTCAAATATGACGGTTGACTTAAAACCAAAGCTTGTGTGCGACATTGCACCAAAAGAAAACAGTATCAGAAACAGCGAGGGAGCATTCTTAAAAGCTCCAAACGGCGATATTTTATTTGCATACAGTTGTTTTACGGATGATGCCTGGGATCATTCACCCAGTAATATAAAGATGATAAGATCGTCCGACAATGGCGAAACGTGGTCCGACGAGCACGTTATGATCGCTCCCGCAGCGCATTTCGGTGTAAAAAACGTAATGAGCGTATCTGCGGTTTACCACAAAAACGGTGATCTTTCGTTCTATTTTGCAATTAAAGAAAATGACCTTACTATCAGCTACGGCAGAGCAATTTCCAAGGATGGCGGCGCAACGTTTACTCCCGAAAGAGTAAGAATGGATATGCCGGGAAGATATTATCTTTCTTTCAATGACAGAATTATAAGAACTTCCGACGGCAGACTTGCGGTTTCATTCGTTTACGGTGAGGATGGTTGCAATATTGCATGTGTTGCTGTTTCTGAGGATGACGGCGAAAGCTTCCACCTGATCGATACTTCAAAAACCTCACTCAGATATTATAAGAACCCAAATCTTTGGGGAGAGATAAGTGAAACAGGTCTGATCGAGATAGAGCCGGGTAGATTCTGGATGTGGATGAGGACTGAGCACCTTTTCTGTCAATATATCTCATACTCCGAGGATAATTTGCAGACGTTCTCACAGCCCGAGCCGAGTATGTTCTCCTCGTGTAATTCGCCTTGTCAGTTTATCAGAGTAGATGAAAGGCAGATATATATTATTTATAATCCTATCCCAAATTACAACGGTAGGGCGGATGAGGATGAAACCCCGTGGGGCAGGGGCAGAACTCCGCTTATGATAAGAAAGAGCCTCACAAACGGCAGAGAGTGGGGCAGCTACAACATTATCCAGCAGGGCAAGGGTGGCTATTGCTATCCGTCTGCATGCATGACGGATGACGGTGCATTGCTTGTTTCTTATTGCCGAGGCGAGGAAGAAGACAAGCTCTGCTTGTGCAGATTGGGTATCGTAAAGATTTACGATCATATGACGACAGTCAGATAATTATTATCCCGTAAGCAAACCTTGGCTTGCGGGATTTTGCATTTTGAGGGATGTAAGATCCCGTTGCGGTCAACAATAGGTCTTAAAGAACTCGCTAAAATGCAAAACAAAAATCAAGTTTTTAATACGGTCAAATGAAAATTTGACTTTGCGCAAAATATGTGCTATAATTATTGTATATAGTCAAAATAAGGAGGAAATATGGCTTTTTCTAAATTTTTGGAATCCAAGAGAAACGATTGCAAAGAGCTGGTTGCAGAGCTTTTGAAAAGATACAGCTATGCAAGCATTCTCGGCAGTGACGTAAGCTCGTTTGGCATAACCGCAAACAAGAGTACGTCCGCAATAAACGAAGGTACACTATCGGAATGTGGCTTTGTGGTAAAGCTTCATAACGGCAGATCATTTTTTGAATATTCACTTGATGATATTTCGGGGGACAAGGTAGCCCTTGCGGATAAGATAGCATCCTCACTTGAGGTGTCATCTTCAATTTCTGATGACATGATAGAGTGCAACACGATAAACGATGAGCCCCTTGTGCAGTCGTTTTCAAGAGAGTGCGACAGATCTACTTTTACTGATAAGGATATACTTGATACTTGCATAAAAATAAAGGACGACATCCTTTCAAGGGACGAAAGAATAGTAAACGCAATGGCGTCCGTTTCTTGCTTCAGCGTTTCAAAGCTTTTTATATCAAAAAACAGAGAGCTTGATCAGTACTATTCATGGGCAAACGGCTTTGCCATCGCAGTTTTGAAGGACGGCGACAAGATCGTGCAGGCAAGGGAAACGACCTACTCCCACCTTTTGAGCGAGGCTATAAATACGCTTCCGTCAAAGGTGGATAGGCTTGTAGATAAAGCGATCAAGCTTGCATCTGCAAAGCCCATTGTTCCCGGAGTTTATGACGTTATCACAGATCCGTCTATTACGGGGCTTATTGCTCACGAGGCATTTGGTCACGGCGTTGAAATGGATCAATTTGTTAAGGACAGAGCTCTTGCAAAGCAGTACCTCGGTGATTACGTTGCTTCGCCCATCTGTAATATGAAGGACGGCGCAGCATCAGCCCTTTCAACGGCGTCATATTTCTTTGATGACGACGGCGTGCTTGCACACGATACTCAGATCATAAAGGACGGTATCCTCGTATCGGGAATTTCCGACGTTGTTTCTGCAACTCAGCTCGGCACCGAGCCCACGGGTAACGGCAGAAGACAGTCATTCAAGCGCAAGGCTTATTCAAGAATGACCAATACCTTTTTTGAGGCGGGTAACGATAAGCTTGAGGATATGATATCATCCATAAAGCACGGATATATGCTGTTTGAAACGAATAACGGCATGGAGGACCCCAAAAACTGGCAGATACAATGTACCGCAGAATACGGAATAGAAATAGTGGACGGCAAGCTCACGGATAATTACGTTTCTCCCGTTGTTATGAGCGGCAGTGTGCCCGAGCTTTTGAAGTCTATAACAATGATATCCGACGATTTTAAGGTTATAGGCGCAGGCTCGTGCGGTAAGGGTTATAAGGAATGGGTGCGCGTTTCTGACGGCGGACCTGCATTGAAAGCGAGGGTTAAGTTAGCATGAGAAACGATATTATTTCAGTATTAAAAGAAAACGCAAATATCAGCGCGTATAAGGTAAATACCACCACAACAGAATCCTACGAGCTTTTCTTTGTTCATAATACTCTTGAAACGGTAAGAAGCACTTCCACTACCGACACTACCGTAACGGTCTACGTTGAGCATGACGAAAAATTGGGTGACGCGACCTTTTCAGTATATGCTTCAACAACGCTTGACGAATTAAAAGAAAAGACCGAAAAGGCAGTAAATAAGGCTCTCTTGGTAAACAATAAGCCCTATTCGTTGCCCGAGTGTGAGGAGCTAGTGGCTTCGATTCCGTCAACGCTCCAAAAGGATTCACCCAAGGACGTTGCCGCAAAAATTGCAAAGGCTGTCTTTGCCGCGAATGACGATGAACGCGGCTCAATAAATGCGCTTGAGGTGTTCATGAACAAGATCACAACGTCCGTTGTAAACAGCAACGGCTTGAATAAGCAGGAATCAAAATACGTTGCCGCGGTGGAGGCTATTCCCACGTGGAATGAGGGCGAGTCCGTGGAATTGTATAAATATTTCAAATTCTCCGAATTGGACGAAAACGCTATCACCAACGAGATAAAGGAAGCAATGAGGGAGGTAAGCCAAAGAGGTATCGCCCAAAAGCCAAACGTACCGATAAACTGCAACATGGTGCTTTGCGCTCAGGAGTTGTCAGAGCTTTTTGCCAATATTACCGATGAGCTCGGTTATGCGTCAGTATATTTTGGTCAGAATGCATTTTCTAAGGGTGACAGCATAGCAAAGGATCAAACGGGCGACGCTATCACGGTGAGCATGAAGGCAAGCATTCCAGGCTCTGCTGATTCTGCGGTGTTTGATGCCGACGGTGTAACGCTCAGCGACGTTTGCCTTATAAAGGATGGCGTTGTAACCAATTATTACGGCTCAAACAGATACGCTCAGTATCTCGGCGAAAATGTCACAGGTGTGCTCAAGTGCATCAGCGTTGAGACGGGCACACTCACAGAGGATGAAATGAAGTTAGCACCGTACATTGAGTGCGTTTCGATGTCGGGCTTGCAGGTTGACGTTTATAACGACTACATCGGCGGCGAGGTACGCCTTGGCTATTATTTTGACGGCGAAAAGATCACACCCGTAACCGGTATTTCAGTATCGGGTAAGCTCAGCACAGCACTTTCAACTGCAAGGCTTTTAAGAGAGGCTTCTGTTAAGGGTAATTATTACGGTCCCCAAAAGGGTATGTTTGGCGGTATAACCGTTATTTAACGGAGGTATAATATGAAAAGAATAGGAATGGTGGTTGCTGTTGAGATAGATGCCGTGCTCAAAAGATACGGTGAGCCCATAAGCGACGAGGTGGTTTGCGGATTTCAGCTTTTAACCTATAAGTCGGGCGAAAACAAGATATACGTTATGAACTGCGGTATGGGCGAGATAGCAGCTGCTGCAGGCACACAGCTCTTGATAAGCGTCTATAAGGTTGACGTGATGATCAATTTTGGCGTTGTCGGCGGGCTGACTGACGAAATGGCTCTTGCAAAAACTTGCATCGTAGAAAAAGTAGTTCATTACGGTTTTGACGGCTCTCAAGGTCTGCACCACCCTCAGGGGCAGTATCCGGGTACGGACAGCTTGTATTTTGAAGCGGATAAAAATCTTATCGGTATTGCCAAAAAATTATACCCCGACTTAAAGACTGTGACCTGCGCATCTGCGGATAATTGTTGCAGATCCAAACGA
>SVGF01000028.1 GCA_015056475.1 Clostridiales bacterium | reverse complement strand
GTTTTGCTCCCTTTTTTAATACGAAAAGGATATTGTTACCGTCGGAAACGCAGTCAAAATTGATGAGCAATTTGTTTTTCATTGCCTTTTTGTGTTTTTGTGCGTATGCGGATGAACCAAAAAGCCCTGCTTCCTCCAAATCAAAGAAAATGAAAGCAACCTTTTGCTTGTCCTCGGGCTGAATCTGTGCCATGATATTCAAAAGGACTGCCACGCCGGACGTGTTGTCGTTTGCGGTGTGCTTGTTTGCAGGACCTGCAATTAAAATATACATAAAAGCAATAAGCCATGCATAACTAAACAGCAAGGTTACGGGTATGCCGAGCTCGGGATCGTCAATGAGCATACCGCACACAAAGCCTATAATATAAATCGGCAAAAACATGAATACTATTGTTATTGCAAGCTGGTAGAGAAGATAAATGCCGATATTCTTAGGTGTTATAAAATTGGGAAACGGAAGCCTTGCGCAGGTATCGTAATGCGCGGTGTATACGACCTTTGCGGATTCGGGATCACCAACGATAATATTTTTTGCACCGAACGAGCCTTTCTCTGTAGTTGAAGTATATCCGAGTGAATCGGCGTATTGACTGACGTAATCTATGAATGCACTTTTTTGCTTTTTGGTTTTTCGTACTTGATATTCTGTAAGCACTTTTTCGTCTGTTTGTGTCATAAAAAGTCATCCTTTCTGCGTTTTTTTGTATATTTTATTACTCTTTAGGGTAAAAATGTATTGACTATTATGTTGTAAAGTGATATAATATTAATTGCGGTATTATTGTAATAATTCTAACACAAAAGACTGCGTTTGTCAATAAATTATTTACATATCTGCGTTGTTGTGGTATAATAATTACATTATGGAATGGAGCTCCGCTCCCTCTGATGTAATTATTGAACCGTATAAGGTAGAAACGCGGATAACGCGTTTCATTATGGTATAATAATTACATTATGGAATGGAGCTCCGCTCTCTCTGATGTAATTATTGAACCGTATAAGGTAGAAACGCGGATAACGCGTTTCATTATGGTATAATATAATGATGGGAAGTAGTGATCCTGCCCAACTACCATATATAAAGGAGAAAAGACTTGAACAGATTTAAGCTTCACAGCGAATATACTCCGTCGGGTGACCAGCCAAAGGCGATAGATGAAATAGTAAAGGGGCTCAAAAGCGGCAAGAAAGCACAGACATTGCTTGGTGTAACGGGCTCGGGTAAGACCTTTGCCATGGCAAACGTTATTGAAAGAGTTCAGCGTCCAACGCTTGTGCTTGCACACAATAAGATACTTGCAGCACAGCTTTGTGCTGAGCTTAAATCATTTTTCCCCGAAAATGCTGTGGAGTTTTTTGTTTCCTATTACGATTATTATCAGCCCGAGGCTTATATTCCGCACACAGACACTTATATCGAAAAGGAAACGTCCATAAATAACGAGATAGACCGATTGCGCCACTCAGCAACGGCCGCGCTTCTTGAAAGGCGCGACGTTATTGTTGTTTCGAGCGTTTCGTGTATTTACAGTATTGGTGACCCCGATGCTTACAAGCGTTCAATGGTTTCGCTCCGCCCGGGAATGACACTTGACCGCGACGAGCTTATAGAAAAGCTCACGGATATAAATTACAAGAGAAACGATATCGACTTCAAACGAAATACTTACCGTGTAAGAGGCGATATAGTTGACGTTTTGCCCGCAAATACCGAAGAAAACGCTGTAAGAGTGGAGTTTTTCGGTGACGAGATAGACAGACTTTGCGAGATAAATTCCGTTACGGGCGAGATAATAGGCGATCTTAACCACATGGCAATATTCCCTGCAACGCACTTTGTAATGGACGAAACCAACAAAGAGTCAAAGCTTGAGCAGATAGAACTTGACATGGAGGACAGAGTACGCTATTTTAAGGAGAATAACAAGCTAATTGAGGCGCAGAGAATAAGGGAAAGAACGAATTACGACCTTGAGATGATAAGGGAGATAGGCTATTGCAACGGAATAGAAAACTATTCACGTTATTTTGACGGCAGAAGACCCGGTGAGCCTGCATACACGCTTATTGACTTTTTCCCCGATGATTTTGTGCTGATGATAGACGAATCCCACGTTACCATTCCGCAGGTAAGGGGTATGTATGGCGGTGATCTTGCAAGAAAAAAGAATCTTGTTGAATACGGCTTCAGACTTGAATCGGCTTATGATAACCGTCCGCTGAAGTTTGAGGAATTTGAAAAGAAAATGCCGCAGACGGTATTCGTCAGCGCAACCCCCGGTAAATACGAGGATGAGCATTCCGACGGCGTTGCAGAGCTGATCGTACGTCCGACGGGTCTTTGTGATCCCGAGGTTGAGGTGCACCCGACGGAAGGGCAGATAGATCACCTTATAGGCGAGATAAGAAAGCGTAAGCTCGTTAAGGAGAGGACTATTGTGGTTACTCTCACGATACGTATGGCGGAAAGTCTTACTCACTACCTTGAGGATGCGGGAATCA
The DNA here is from genome assembly GCA_015056475.1 of Clostridiales bacterium. Classification (GTDB taxonomy): domain Bacteria; phylum Bacillota; class Clostridia; order HGM11327; family HGM11327; genus SIG351. The sequence goes on along the minus strand of SVGF01000028.1, from coordinate 18,863 downwards.
AGGTAAAATATCTCCACCACAACGTTGACACGATGGAGAGGATGGAGCTGATAAGGGATTTCAGAAAGGGCGATTTTGACGTGCTTGTGGGAATCAACCTTTTGAGAGAGGGTATTGACGTGCCCGAGGCATCATTAATGGCGATACTTGATGCTGACAAGGAAGGCTTTTTAAGATCAGAAACATCGCTTATTCAGACGATGGGCAGAGCTGCCAGAAACGTAAACGGCAGGGTAATAATGTATGCTGACAATATTACCGATTCTATGCAGAGAGCAATGGATGAAACTGCGCGCCGTCGTGAGATCCAGATGCGCTATAACAAGGAGCATTCCATTGTGCCGCAGACAGTCAAGAAAGAGATAAGGGACGTTATTGATATCCACAAAGCTGGCGGTGCGGAAAAGAGATCTTCTGCCAAAAAGCTTTCACCTCAAGATATCAATAAGGAGATACAGCGCTTGACTGCCGATATGCAGGCCGCGGCAAAGGCACTCAATTTTGAGCAGGCTGCGGTGATAAGAGATATGATAATTCAGTTAAAGTCACAAAAGTAAAGGAAAATATATGGATTCAAATAAGATTATTATTAAGGGTGCAAGACAGCACAACTTAAAAAACGTTGACCTTGAGCTACCGAGGGACAAGTTTGTTGTTATTACGGGGCTTTCGGGCTCGGGCAAATCATCTCTGGCGTTTGATACGCTCTATGCCGAGGGACAAAGAAGATACGTGGAGTCGCTCTCGTCCTATGCAAGACTGTTTTTGGGGCGAATGGAAAAGCCCGACGTGGACTATATAGAGGGACTTTCTCCCGCAATATCCATTGATCAGAAGACTACTGCACGAAACCCGCGTTCAACTGTGGGCACGGTAACGGAGATATACGACTATTTGCGTTTGCTTTATGCAAAGGTGGGTGTGCCACATTGCCCAAAATGCGGAAAAACGATACAAAAGCAGTCCATCGACGTGATAATTGACCAGATCCTTGCACTCCCCGTGGGCACGAGAATACAGGTGCTTGCTCCCGTTGCCAGAAACAAAAAGGGTGAATTCAAGAACGTATTTGCAAAGATGGTAAAGGACGGCTTTGCAAGAGTAAGGGTTGACGGCGCAACGCTTCAGCTTGACGAGGAGATAGACCTTGATAAGCAAAAGAAGCACAATATTGAGGTTGTGGTTGACAGACTTATAATTCGCGAAGAATCCGCAAGCAGACTTACGGGCTCGGTGGAAACGGCGCTCAAGCTTGCCGACGGACTCGTTATGATAGACATTATAGGCGGTGAGGACTTGCTTTTCAGCCAGAATTACGCTTGTCCCGACTGCGGTATAAACATGCCCGAGCTTAGTCCTGCGATGTTTTCGTTCAACGCGCCCGTTGGTGCGTGTAAAAAATGTCACGGCTTGGGTATATTCAAGGAGGTTGACGTTGACTGCATAGTGCCCGACCCCACAAAATCCATAAACGAAGGCGCAATTAAAGCCCCCGGCTTTTATTCCGTTGAGGGTGACACGATGGCGCATATGTATTTTACCGCTATCTTGAAAAAATACGGAGGTACGATGGATACGCCCTTTGCCGATCTTCCCGAGGAATCAAGGCACGCGATATTGCACGGTACGGGTGCAACGAGTATTCCCATGATATACAAGGGCAGGGAACAAAGCTCGCCGTTTGAGGGACTTGTGAACATAATTGCAAGAAGATACGATCAGACGGATTCACAATGGTCGCTTATGGATCTTGACAGGTTTATGAAGGATACCGAATGCCCCGAATGTAAGGGTGCAAGGCTCAGCCCCGAAAGCCTTGCTGTGACCGTTGGCGACTACAATATATACGAGTTTACAATGCTACCCATCTCAAAGGCGCTTGATGCGGTAGAAAAATTTGAGTTTACGGAAAAGGAAAAGATAATCGTTCATCAGGTGGTAAAGGAAATAAAGGCAAGGCTTTCTTTTCTTGTGAACGTTGGACTTGATTATCTCACTCTTGCAAGAAGTGCAGGTACGCTTTCGGGCGGTGAGGCACAGAGAATACGCCTTGCAACACAGATAGGCTCTGGACTTGTTGGCGTAATGTATATACTTGACGAGCCCTCGATTGGTTTGCATCAAAGGGATAACGGAAAGCTTTTAGGTACGTTGAGAAAGCTTACCGACCTTGGAAATACTGTGCTTGTGGTTGAACATGACGAGGAGACCATCCGCTCTGCCGATCACGTGGTTGACGTTGGTCCGGGTGCGGGCGTTTACGGTGGAGAGATAGTTGCCGAGGGCACGATAGATGATATACTTCAGTGTGAAAAATCGGTAACGGGACAGTATCTCAGCGGTAAAAAGCAAATCCCCATTCCAAAAAAGAGAAGGACGTCCACCGCGGCATTGACTGTTTACGGTGCGGCGCAGAATAATCTCAAAAATATTGACGTAAGTTTCCCCATTGGAGTGTTTACTTGCGTTACGGGTGTTTCGGGTTCGGGCAAGAGTAGCCTTGTAAACCATATTCTTAATAAGGTGCTTTCTGCAAAGCTCAATCGCGCGCAGACGAATCCGGGTAAATATGACAGAATAGAGGGCATTGAAGCACTTGATAAAGTGGTTACCATCGATCAGTCCCCCATTGGAAGGACACCGCGCTCAAATCCTGCTACTTACACGGGATTGTTTGACCTCATCCGTGACGTATTTGCAATGACCAAGGATGCGCAGGTGAGAGGCTACAAAAAGAGCAGATTCAGCTTTAACGTTGCGGGCGGACGATGCGAGGCGTGCCAGGGTGACGGTATTCAGAGGATTGAGATGCAATTCTTGTCCGACGTTTACGTTACTTGCGACGTTTGCGGTGGCAAGCGCTACAACAGAGAAACTCTTGAGGTAAAGTACAAGGGCAAAAATATTGCCGAGGTGCTTGATCTGACAGTTGATGAGGCTTTGGTATTCTTTGAGAATCTCCCCGCACTCTACAAAAAGCTTGTAACGCTGAAGGACGTAGGACTTGGCTACATCAAGCTCGGACAGCCGTCAACAACGCTTTCGGGCGGTGAGGCGCAGAGAGTTAAGCTTGCAACTGAGCTTTCAAGGCGTTCGACGGGCAGGACGGTGTATATTCTTGACGAGCCCACAACGGGACTTCATATTGCGGACGTACACAAGCTGATAGATATTTTGCAAAGGCTTGCGGATACGGGCAATACGGTGATAGTTATTGAGCATAACCTTGACGTGATCAAGTGTGCCGACTATATTATTGACCTTGGACCCGAGGGTGGCGAAAAGGGCGGCACAGTTGTTGCAACGGGTACTCCCGAGGAGGTTGCCAAGTGCAAGAACAGTTATACGGGACAGTATCTTAAGGGGATACTTAAAGTGTGAGGGAACATTATAGAATTGTATTGATTAAAGAAAAAGAGAAGACTTGCAAATGAGTCTTCTCTTTCTTATTATTAAGTTATATGATTTTTGATTAAGCTGTAACTACCTTTGAGCCGCCCTTCCAGAATACCTCAACTGTTATGGGCTTGTCGGACTTAACGTTGATAACGGGCTCGTCAGTATCGTTTTCTCTTGCCTCGCAAATAAGATCAACTGTAGCATCGCCCAAGGGGTACTGCTTGATGCCGTGTCTGTCTGTGAGGTTTACGTGCCACGTTACTTTATGCGCCTGAGCGTCGGGCTTGATGCCGAAAACGTATTCAAACATTACAGAGATGGGAGCGATACCTGTCCAGCCTACGAAATCGCCGTGCTTGGAGCCGTAAGAATCCAATTCGGGAGAGTAGTTCTCGTAGAGTGTGTTTGTTCTGTTATAAACACTTACAACAACGTCAACGTAGGATCTGCCTATATCGTATGCAAGATCGTGATAGCCGTGCTTTGTGAGTGCGCGGAGTATCATGTAGTTTGTGGGAGCCCACACTGCACCGCACCAGTATCCGCCGTCATCACCCTTGTAGCCCGGGTGATCCTTTGAAAGGGATGCTACGCGGTTTGGTGTTTTAAATTCGTTTTCGTTGTCGAGATGAGCCACAAAGCCTGCTTTTCTTTCTTCGGGAACCATGTCCGCAAGCAAAGTCCAATATGAAGCGGCTGTCTTTACGCCGTTCAACGTACCGTCGCGGAGCTTGTCGTAATAGAACTGATCCTTTTCGCTCCACATTGTGTTGTTTACTGTGTTGTAGATGAGCTTCATTTCATCCTTGAGCCAATCCACCTCGTCCTCTCTGCCGAGGACCTTTGCCATTTCAACAAGCACGTTTGCACTCAAATACTGCTGTGCGCAAGCGTCGATCCAGCTCATGTAGCCGTGGTGGCATGAGCAATCGTATTCCATGGGAGTTCTGGGGGAATTGTCCATACCGCAGCCCAAGCCGGTTGTCCAATAACTGCCGTCGGGCCATGAACGGTAAAGCTGAAGCCAACGGTGATAAGCACAAAGGGGATCGAATACTCTTGAGAGTCTGTCAACGTTGGCAGTTGAAAGGAAGTATTCCCATTCAGCCCACGGCATAACGTTTGGTCCTGTGGATGAGGGGTCGTCCCTTGAAAACTGCTCGCCGGGTGCGTATTCGCAAATTTCACGGCATATAAAGCCGTCCATATGCTGATGAGAGTACATATTGTCGAGCGTACGCTGGAAATCGAATACTCTGCTGCCGTATTTTCCGAACATTACGATGAACGATGAATCCCACATAAAGAGATAATCGTTGAATGCTGTGTCGATAAAATTGGATACGAAGCCTGCCTCTGCATTGGGCTTGCGAAGATGTGTGAATGCCAATTCCCACGTTCTGTAATAGCAGTTTATTGCATCGGTATGTCCGTCCCAAACGGGTATTGCAAGTTGATCCTTTACCTCGTCGTATACGGGTAATTCTTCCTGCTGTACGGGCATGCCTATGAACGTATTCTTTTTTACTTGAGGATTTCTGAAATAGAATGCGTTTCCGTTAACTTGAAAATATTTTGCCATATTGTTCTCCTTATTAAAAATGAAAGCTTAATCTCTGAAATAAAGGTCTCTTGTATAAACCTTGTCAAGCACGTCGCTTATATCGTCGTTATATCTGTTTGCGAGTATTACGTCGCTTGTTTTTTTGAATTCATCAAGGTCGTTTACTACCTTGCTTGAGAAGAACGTTTCGTCGTTGAGTGTGGGCTCGTATATTATAACGTTTACGCCCTCGGCTTTGATCCTTTTCATAACACCCTGAATGGAGCTTTGGCGGAAATTATCGCTTCCTGCTTTCATTGTAAGTCTGTAAATACCTACTGTGTTGGGAGATCTTGACAATATCTGATCTGCAATGAAGTCTTTTCTTGTACGGTTTGCTTCAACTATTGCGGAGATGATATTCTGAGGTACGTTATCGTAGTTTGCCAAAAGCTGCTTTGTGTCCTTGGGGAGGCAGTAGCCGCCGTAACCGAATGACGGATTGTTGTAGTAATTACCGATTCTGGGGTCAAGTCCAACGCCCTCAATGATGGACTTTGTGTCAAGCCCTTTGACGGATGCATACGTGTCAAGCTCGTTAAAGAATGCAACTCTCAAAGCAAGGTAAGTGTTTGCAAAGAGCTTTACAGCCTCCGCCTCGGTGGGGTCCATAAAGCGGACTTCGATATCCTCTTTGAGTGCACCCTGACTGAGAAGATCGGCAAACGTATGTGACTTTTGCAAAAGATATTCGTTTTTTGTATCGACGCCAACTATGATCCTGCTGGGGTAGAGGTTGTCGTAAAGCGCCTTGCCCTCTCTTAAAAACTCGGGGCTGAAAAGAATATTAGTGTGAGAGAATTTCTCAATAACGGATCGGGTATAACCGACGGGCACTGTTGACTTGATCACTATTATTGCGTCGGGGTTGACGCTGATGACCTCGTCTATAACTGCTTCGACTGATGAAGTGTCGAAATAATTTTTTACGTCGTCGTAATTGGTGGGAGTTGAGATTATAATGAAATCTGCATCCTTATATGCCGATATTGAATCGAGAGTAGCTTTTAGTGAAAGGTCGCCCTTTGCAAGGTATTCTTCTATCTCTTTGTCTTTGATGGGGGAAATACCGTTATTGATCATATCGACCTTGCTTTGGATGATATCAACTGCGGTGACGTCATTATTCTGGGCAAGGAGCACCGAAATGGAAAGACCAACGTATCCCGTGCCTGCAACTGCAATTTTCATAAATTAACCTCGTGTTAACTGTTGTTTTTGCTGAAAAGCTCATTGTAAAGTGAAACGTATTCAGCGAATTTTATGTTTTTATCGTATTCTGATGCTTTTTTGACGCATGATTGCTCTGTAAAGGGAGTTTTTGCAAAAATGTCTTCTACGTTTGCGAGCAGAGCGTCGTAATTGTCATATGGGGAAACACGTCCGCAAGTATCGTCAAGCATTTCGGGGCATCCGCCTGTGTTGTAAGTCAAGACCGGTGTTCCGCAAGCAAGGGATTCCATATTTACCGTAGGAAAATTATCTTCTCTTGTGGGATTTACAAAAAGGTCTGCAGCCGAATAGATCTGGGCAAGCTCAATTGCACTTGAGGTCCTTGAAATAGACAATATCTTACTGTTAAGATTCTTCTTGTTTTCGTTTTTTATGCCGACGAGTACGACCTTGTATTCGTCTGAAAGATCGTCGGCAAGCTTGTTGAATACGTCAAGCCCTTTGCTGTAACACCATTCAAATGCAACTCCGAGCACGATCTTTTTGTTTTCAAGACCGTATTTTTTTCTGAAATCGCTCTGTGTGGGCTTAAAGATGCCAAGATCGATCCCGTTATTGATGACCTTGACAGGATATTCACCCAAGAAGGACTCTTTTGTCAGGTCACCGAGCCATTGGGACGGTGTGACTATAGTCAGATCGTTGACGCCTGTAAAGATGCGCTTTTTCATGGCGTACATACGCTTTGAATGGTCTACATAACTCTGTGGGTATTTTCTGAACTGGGGACATGAATAGCATCCGGTCTTCCATTTGTCACACTTTACAACAGTAAAATGCGGACAATGCCCTGTGAATGCCCAGCAGTCGTGCAGAGTCCATACGACCTTTACGTTATGCTTTTTTATATAATTGAAAAGCATGGGAAGGTTGATATAGCTTACGTGCAGATTGTGCAAATGTATCACATCGGGAGAAAATTCGTCAACTTTTTTTAAGAATCTTGCAGTCGCTGTAACAGAAAGCTCACCCTGAACACCAAATGCTTGACCCAACCAGAAATGGATGTTTCTTGACAACGTGGAACCTATGAGTATCTTGTTTTTAACGTATCTGGTTGCATTCTGCCTTCTTACAGGGTACGCATTAATAGTATCATGGCCTTGCTCTGAAAGAAGTGAGTTGATCTGAAGCATTATGTTTCCCGTGCTCCCGAAATTACAGTTATTAATTGACAGAACTTTCATTGGTTAAGCCTTTCTTAAGCTTGGTATTATTAAACAATAGGGTACTTCCGTACAGTATGAACATATTCATTGTTATGTAGGTTACGTAATGCTCGGATATAATTGATACTATAAACGATATAAGCCCGGCAATGATGATAAATCTGTTTTTTCCAACTATGAGCTTAATGAATTTATACCAGCACGCCCCAATTATCGCAGAGTAGAATATACCGTAGATCGCAAGATAATTTGTGGGTGTGCACGAGAGCACTGAGTGGGGGAGTGTGCTCCTTATTTCATCAAGACCGGACTGACCCACACCTAACAACGGATTATTGATAAATGCAACTAAAGGATAGAATAATGAATCTACTCTTGCGCTGGAGGTGGACACACCGTTGCTTGACAAGCCGTCAAACATACCCAACACTTTATTGAATACGTATTGAGTAATGCCTGTTGCTGTTGCAACTGCAAGGAAAACCAGACCTGCTGCAGAAGCAATAAGAATGTATTTCTTAATTTTTTGTTTGTTATCTATATTAACTGCAAAAATAAGAATAGCAATATTCATTATTCCCACGATATATCCCGTTGTGGAGAACGTCAACACGAGTGCTGTGTAGAGTATAGCAAGGTTGATGAGCCTGTGCTTTTTTTGCATACCTGCAATGAGAATGGCGATATTCAAAAAAGTCTGATACGCACCGGGCTCCCAGGCAAAGCTGTAAAGTCTTAACGGACCGGATCTTATATCTCTTATGACACAGAAGAATAAGTCATATGCATCCAAAACTCCGCAGGGCATTTTGGGGAATATGGAAATAGCTTGCGGAAATACTGAGTAAGTTATCCAAGCTGCAATACCGTATACTGACGTAAATAAAAAAACGTCAAGGAAAGCTCTCTTAAAGGCTTCAAAATCTACGAAGCATATCCAAGCAAAGGCTATTACAAGCGATAATACGTCAATTACTATACGCTTGACACCGTCGCCGTGAATAAAGCCCAAAACTGCACCGAGAGCGGACAATGCACCGAGGGTAATAAATGAACTGATATTGATTTTTGGTTTTGTGCACAAACAAGCCAACAAAACACCGATCACACAGATAACAAAGCCAAAGCTACCCTTAAAGTGATATCTGGACACGTAGCCGATGGAACCGTAGAGCATCAAAAATAATGACACGGCAAGCATGGGGCGTTGAAGTCCCTTGTTTATAAAAAAGTCTGTAATTTTTGAATGTATATTCTTAATAAAGCTCAATGAAATTCTCCAAAAAGGTTGGTTATTTAAGCTCCGTCATAATACGGTATGCCTTTAATGCGCTCATGTTATAAGCACGATGCTTTCTTACTGCATCCTGCAAGCAGAGCAATCTCCACCATCTGCGGGAGATCGCCTTGTAGAGATACCCCTGATCACGTATATATTTTTCATCGTAACCTGTATTCCAGCTGGACTGCCTTTCTTCTGTAAGCTTAGCAATGTACTGAGGTACTGCATAGATCTTGAGCTTGTTTTTCAGGCATGCCGTGAGAAATAAATTATCCTCGCCGTGGCAATGTTCTGTGCCGCCGCCAAAGCATTGGTTAAAATATATTGCGTTTTCCTTTACGCCTTTGAGCTTGACCGCAACTCTTGCAGTGCCGTAACGCAAGTAATTAAGGTAATTGACCTTAGTCTGCTTTTTGATGATGTACCTTGTGGGTACTTCCTCGATGAGGTTAAACACAATTACGTCAGCGTCGGGTAGCTGTTCAAATGCTTCTTTTATGATATTGGCGTAGCCGTCACAATAGACCATATCGTCATCAGCAAAAAGGCATACGTCCGCATCTGCACGCATGAGAGTGTTGTTTCTGTTGAGCCCAACGCCTCTTTCCTTAAAATTCAGATACGTAATTTTGTTGGAATTATGCTCAAAATGCTCTACAGAATCAAAATCACATTGGTTTCCGACGATGGCATCTGTTGTGATATTCATTTTGTCGATGAGAGAATGATCACTCTGATGCATTGCGGCAACAAGTACTTGTATTTTCATGTTATTGCCTTTCTACGAATACTATCTTTTTGAGTAGACCGAAAACGAGGTTTCTGGCTGTTAATATTGCGGATGATACGGGATTTTTCTTCTGTGCCTCTCTAAAAAGCTTATAAGTCCATTTAATGAGCTTTAGGCGGCTATGATCCCTGATAGATCCGCTACGCTTTCTGTAACAAGCCAGATCCTCATCAAGAAAATAGCAATTTGCTTTTTGTATTACTTTGAGCCACATGGCGTAATCGTTGTTCTTTTTTATGTCTTCTATCTGGATCAGACCTATTTTTTCGCGGTCGTACATTACGGTGAGGCATCCCATCCAGCAGTAATTATTCAAGGCGAATTTAGTTACCTTTTTGGGTCCCCTGATCGTGCCGCCGAAAGGGGCGGAGCTTTCGTCTATCTTATGGTAAGCGGTATAAGAGAATGCATATCCGTTCTGTTCCATGAAAGCTATCTGATTTTGAAGCTTGTCCTTTTCCCAGAGATCGTCGCTGTCAAGGAAAGCTATCCACCTTCCTGTTGCTTCTCTTAATGCTCTGTTACGCGAAACGGCTGCGCCGCTGTTGGTTTCGTTTTTTATATAGATTATTCTGCTGTCATTGAATTTGGCTACGACCTCGTCCGTATTATCCTTTGAGCAATCGTCTACGATTATAAGCTCCCAGTCGGTGTAGGTTTGGCAAAGCACGCTGTTTATGGTTTCTTCAATGAATTTTGCAGTGTTGTATGATGGTGTGATGATGGATACTTTGTTATTCATGATACGTTATCCTTGGTAAAGATATATTGGTAATTATCAGACGGACAATTGTTAAAAGAGCCTATAAATCACCACATACAAGTATACCACACAAAAGCCTTTTTGTCAATAATAATTGTATAGGATCAACGCGGGATCCAAAAATAAAAAACTCGGCTTTTTACCGAGTTTTGGGAAAATTTTATTACTGTATGTCTGATTCGACAAGCTCGAATCTTTTTACCGTCTTTTCGGGCAGCTCAATGATCTCATTCCACATTCTTGCGGGGCGTACCCATATATCTCCTTCGCCGTAAAGTGCTTTGTAAACTACCATCTCCTCAAGTGTTTCAGAATGTCTTGCAATGCCTATAACTTCGTAGAGATTGCCTTTGTAGTGTTTGTAGATACCCTTTTTTATGCTGTTCATAAATAACTCTCCTTAACGTATGGTACTGTGTAAATTATATACTTTTTTATAAAATTTGTCAATATACGGATTTTTTGGGAAAAATTTTAAATTACCCCTTGAAAAAATCGGGAAAATTTGGTATAATAAAAAGGATTGCGCCAAATGGCGTTAAATCATTATTTTTTAGCGGACTACGGTGTATTTTATGCGAATGAGAAGGCAAAAAAATCTCGACGAAAGCATCAATGGCTACGGCGAGTATTTTATAAGAGCAAGCTACGGCAACCAGAATGCAAGCATCATAAACGAGGAGGATAAGCACTACTTCGATTATGAGGCGATATTTGGTAATTCCAATCCCGTGTGGCTTGAGATAGGATGCGGTAAGGGTCAGTTTATTTGCGAGCTCGCAAAGAGGATGCCCGATATAAACTTTTTTGCGGTGGAGAAGAATCCCAGCGTGTTGTCGATGGCGTGCAAGAAGGCACTTGCCGAGAATATCACAAACGTCAGATTTTTCAATTGCAGTGCCGAGTATCTTGCCAGGTATTTCGCTCAAAAGAGCATAGGAAGGATATACCTCAATTTTTCGTGTCCGTTTCCAAAGCATGCATACAGAAACAGACGTATGACGTCCGAAAAATTCCTTGAAATATACAAGGTGATATTGCAGGATGGGGCTGAGATCCATCAAAAAACCGATAACATGCAGTTTTTTGAGTTTTCGATAGAGATGTTCTCGTCAAACGGATTTGCATTGAAGAACGTTTCGCTTGATCTGCACAATAGCGGTATTGAGGATAACATCGTAACGGAATACGAAAAGCGTTTTTCCGACATGGGAATGCCTATTTACAGGCTTGAAGCGTATATTAAATAATTTTATATAGATGAAATAAGGAGAGTATTATGATATTAATTAATGATCTTACGTTTAATTTTGGCGGTCAGCTTCTTTTTAAGGACGTTGACCTCAAGTTTACACCCGGTAACTGCTACGGCATTATTGGTGCTAACGGTGCAGGAAAATCCACGTTCTTGAAGCTTCTTTGCGGTGAGCTTGAGCCTACAAAGGGCTCTGTGACTATTTCCGACAAGGAAAGAATGTCCGTGCTTAAGCAGAACCACTTTGCTTATGATGAATTTACGGTTCTTGATACCGTTATTATGGGTAACGAAAAGCTTTATGCTATCATGAAGGAAAAGGATGAGCTTTACGCAAAGGAAGATTTTACCGATGAGGACGGTATCCGTGCATCCGAGCTTGAGGCGGATTTTGCCGAGATGAACGGCTGGGAGGCAGACTCAGATGCATCAAAGCTTATTCAGGGTCTTGGTCTTTCTGAGGATATTCTTTACACACTCATGGGTGACCTTGAAGAACCCGACAAGGTCAAGGTGCTTATTGCACAGGCTCTTTTTGGAAATCCCGATATAATCCTCCTCGACGAGCCTACAAACGGTCTTGATATCAACGCTACACGTTGGCTTGAGGACTTCCTTGCGGATTATTTCGGTACAGTTCTTGTAGTATCTCACGACAGACACTTCCTTAACAACGTATGTACGAATATCGTTGATATCGACTTCGGCAGCATCAAGATGTACGTAGGTAACTACGAATTCTGGTATGAGTCCAGCCAGCTCATGCAGAGAATGATTAAGCAGCAGAACAAGAAGAATGAGGAAAAGATACAGGAATTGCAGGAATTCATCAACAGATTCTCTGCAAACAAGTCAAAATCCCGTCAGGCTACTGCAAGACGTAAGCTCATTGATAAGCTTACTGTTGAGGAATTGCCCGCATCAAGCAGAAGATATCCCTTTATAGGATTTGAAATGGACAGAGAAGCCGGTAAGGATATACTTACGGTTAACGGTCTTTCAAAGTCACTTAACGGTGAGCCTCTTTTTACAAACGTTTCATTCTCCGTAAATAAGGGCGATAAGATCGCTATAGTTGGTAGTGATATGGCTGTTACGGCATTCTTTAAGGTGCTTATGGAGGAGGAAGCTCCCGATGAAGGTACTTTCAAGTGGGGTATAAGCATTACAAAGTCGTATTTCCCCCACGACAATACAGCTTATTTTGAAAACTGCACGGACTCCATTCTCGATTGGATGCGCCGCTTCTCACAGGATCAGACAGAAACGTATTTGAGAGGCTTCCTCGGTAAGATGCTTTTCTCCGATGAAAGCGTTTTCAAGCCCGTAAACGTTCTTTCCGGTGGTGAAAAGGTGAGATGTATGTTCTCAAGAATGATGCTTTTCGGCTCAAACGTGCTTCTTTTGGATCAGCCCACAGATCATCTTGACCTTGAATCCATCACAGCTGTCAACAACGGTCTTGACAAGTTCAAGGGCAACGTAATTTTCTCATCACACGACTATGAAATGCTCAACACGGTAGCAACCAGAGTTATTGAGATCACTCCCGAGGGCATGGTTGACAGAATGGGTAATTACGACGACTTTGTTGAATACAAGAAGTCAAAGGGTATCGATAAGATCATCGTTTAATTTATAATAGACAATATGGACGGATAAGTCCGCAAAATTTTACTTCGGAGAAGATGATAGACATATGACAATACGAAACGCCACACAAAATGACGTAAGTGCCATCGAATACGTTTACGAATGTGCCAGAGGATATATGCGCAGTCACGGCAATATGACTCAATGGCTCAACGGCTATCCATACCCTGAGGTAATTGACGCAGACATAAAGGCGGGTAATCTTTACGTTGTAGAGGATGAAGAAGGCATATACGGAGTGTTTGCCTTTGTGCCGGGTGAAGACCCGACCTATGCCGTGATCGAAAACGGCGAATGGTTAAATTCAAAGCCGTACCACGCTATTCACAGAGTTGCAAGCAGCGGCAGAAAAAAAGGCGTGTTTGAGGCTGCCTTTGAGTTTTGCTCAAAGCGCGCAGATCAGCTGAGGATAGACACTCACGCAGATAATATCACGATGCAGAATGCTGTTGAAAAGTGCGGATTTGTGCGTTGCGGCACTATATATACGTGGGATTCAAGCCCGAGGATTGCATATCATTTTGATAAAAATTCCGACAATAAACAATAAAAATTAATTTTTGTAAAAATATGTTAATTATTTCGAGCACACTGAAATCGATTTTCGTGGTATAATTACACTAAGATAGATATGTGAACGGGAGAATTGACTATATGTTTAAGGTTGGACAGCTCATTGTGTACGGCAACAGAGGCATTTACAGAGTGGATAAGGTAGGTATCCCCGAGATAGAATGGCTAAAGCCCCAAACGGAGTATTATACTTTATTACCTGTATTCAAGGAGGATAAGATATACATTCCAGTTGATACCTCGGTGTATATGCGCCCTGTGATGTCAAAGGATGAGATGATAGGGCTTATGAAAGGCTTGTATGCGCCGAATGGCTTTGATACTGCCGAAAGCAGAAATCCTCGCTCTCAGGAAGCCATTTATAAGAGCGAAATAGAATCTCACGACGTGAAAAGAATACTCGGCTTGATTGGAGTGCTGTGGGAAAAGCGCAGGTCATTCGATCAAAAGGGCAAACGCTTGTCGCAGATAGACGAAAAGTATCTGACGATTGCCGAGAATATTTTTTATGAGGAGGTCGCGGTGGTGTTTGACGTGACACTTGATGAGGCTCCGGACATCGTTAAACGCGTTATTTTGGAATAAAAACGGCGTCAAATGGCGTTTTTTAACAAAATTTAATAAAAATATTGATAAATGCGCAAAAAGGCTATTGACAAATATCAAGAATAGTATTATAATATACAAGATTACGATTAGTCTTTATAATCTTTTTGCTCGAAGGGAGGGAAGATGTAATGTCAGAAGTAAAAGTTGGTAAGAATGAGAATTTCGAAAATGCTTTGAAGAGATTCAAAAGACAGTGTGCACGTGCCGGCATTGTAGCTGAACTCCGTAAGAGAGAACACTATGAGAAGCCCAGCGTGAAAAGAAAAAAGAAGTCTGAAGCTGCCAGAAAGGTTGCAAGAAAGAAGAAGTCATTCTGATTCTTGTGCTGCGTGAATGCTTCAGTTGATCATTTATCAATTTACATTCGCAATTGTCAAAAGGATGCGTCAAACGCATCCTTTTGTTCTTTTAAACCCAAAAAACAAAAAATCATACAAAATTACCCCGTTGTGCGTCACGAGATTTTAATATATAATATCTCTTGTAGGGGAGGGAATGCTCATGAGTATAAAAATACTGACAAACGACGATGCTTTACGTCAACAAATAAACATCGCGTGTGCGGATATTGTGGATACGGCTGATATTTGCATCGTTGATAGACGTACACATTGCGCTGTGAGGGATTGCATTGCACTTATAGATGAAAGCGTGAACGAGGTATTGGCGGATTGCTTATACGTTGCGACGTTGCCCATAAAAAACGAAACGATATATTCGATAGTAAAGCGTGTGACAACTAATGAGGAGTGCGATACGACCTGGGTAATGCTAAGAGATATTTTTGAAGAAATGGGGTTGAAAAGCAACCGAAAGGGAACTTTGTATCTCATTGATGCTGTGAGAATGTATCCCATGGGGCGGGCAAAGGTGTCAATAAAAAGCATATTAGAGGAAGTGGCACAAAAATATTCTGTTACACCCTCATCCGTTGAACGGGCGATGCGCACGGCAATAGAATACTTGTTCAGATACGGCAACAGAGATAAAATATATTCCGTTTTTGGGAACACTGTGGACCCCGACAAGGGAAAACCGTCAAACGGCGAGTTTATATCTCTTATGGCGGTAATTGTAAATGAGCACGAAGCCCAAGCTTTCAATACTTAAGATGGAGCATGATTTGAATCCTTTTTTGATAGAACTTAATGTGAAAAATAATTGAATTTTTATGAGTTTTGTGGTACAATTAACTTATAGGCACAGAATGAGTAAAAATCAAGGCGTAAAGGGTGTTTTTATGAAAAAGGATCTGAAAACAAGATTAGTGAACAGAGAGATAAAAAAGCCGGGCCGCTTTCTTATGTCATTGACGATGTTGCTTTTGGGAATCATAAATAAATTTTACAAGGTGAGATTCAGCTATGATTACGACCGTAAAGCGATAAAGGATCAGCCTGCTATTTTACTTTCTTCGCACGCTTCAAGGCTTGAGTTTATATATTCTATTTACGGATTCAGGCGCAAGGACGTAAATATAGTGTGTGGATATCAGAATATACTCAAAAAGGGAATATATCCAATATTTATAAGGCTTGGGGTGATATCAAAATATTTGTATCAGCCGGATCTTGTTTGTGTAAAGAATATGTTAAAGGTGCTAAAGCGCAACGGCTCGATAGGGCTTTTCCCCGAGGGAATACAGTCCACAAGCGGAAGCCTTCACCCCATAAACCCCGCAACGGCGCAGTTTATAAAGCACAGCAAGGCGAATATTGTTGTTTGCACCACAAAGGGCGCATATATGGCTACAAACAGATATTCCTCCGACCGCAAAAAGGGATATATCGGCATAGATTACAGCTTGCTTTTTACTTCGGAGATGCTTGATGAGCTTTCTGAGGAGCAGATATATGCCAAGCTTCTGGAAAAGATAAATTATAATGATTTTGAATTCAATAAGACGGCAAGAAATAAATACGTCGGTAAAAATTCAAACGCATTTGGTATAGATAAGATACTATATAAATGCCCGAATTGTGGAGAGGAGCACATTCTTTTTGTTGAGGGCGACAAGGTTACGTGCAAGGCTTGTGATTTTAACGTGAGAATAGATGAATATTACGACCTTGTTGATGTAAAAGGCAAGTGCCCAAAAAATATAGACGAGTGGTACAAATGGCAGAGAAGATGCGTGGCAAAAGAAATAAAGGCTGACGATTTTGAAATGGAGATCAACGGAAGCCTGTGCACGTTAAAGCTTGATAAATTAAGAAAAGCACCGTATAACAGAGAGGTATTGTCCGTTGGAAATATGAAGCTGACGAATAAGGGACTTTCTTTTGCGGGAGAGCTTAACGGGCAGAGCGTTGATTTTGAATTCAAGGCAAAGTCGGTATATTCTTTGACGTTTTCTACAAAGGGTTTTTTGGAGTTTTATAACAATAACGACTATTACATGCTTATTCCCGATGATAAGGAGCAATGCCTTATAAAGTGGACTCTTGCATCGGAGGAGATACATAATCTTTATGACGAAAAGTGGCGCTCGGCAAGCGCAGACGTTTACGATTACGAAAAAGGAGATACATATGAACAACTCACCTGAAATGGACGTTAAGCTTAAATTCGGACTTAAGAGCTTTATTACGGTAATAGCTATACTGTTTGTGGTTCTGGTTGCGGTTGGCGTGCTAAGCTATGCAATACCCGCCGGCAGATACACCATATATACCACGGATGAATCAAAGATAGGTCAGCCCTTTTATGAATATACAACGGATGAATCGCTCAACAAGCAGATAGTTATCGATTCATACCGAGAGCTTGAGGATTCGGAGAATACTACACGTCTTCCCGTTTACCGCTGGTTGATATCTCCCATTGAGGCGCTTTTGTTTGGCGCAAACAGCTCAAATATGATAATGATCATTGCGCTTTTGCTTGTGCTTGGAGGCACGTTCAAGGTGCTTGAGGAGAGTGGCGGACTTGTTTCGCTCGTGAGGGTGATAATGGAAAAGCTCCATTCAAAGCGATTCGTATCCATATGGGCAATTACGGGCGTTATTATGATACTGTCGGCTGTTTTTGGACTGCAGGAGCAACTGCTCATTTTGTATCCCGTGTTTGCAATGCTTTGTACTGCGCTTAATTGGTCGCGCTTTACTGCGATATCGTTTGTATTGATAGCTTCGGGTGTAGGCTTTACAACGGCAATTACAAATCCCTTGACCATCGGCACGGCATCAATTGCCGCAGGAGTAAGCGTTACGGACGGGCTGTGGTACAGATGCATAATATTCTGTGTGATGTACGTTATTACGTCGTTGTTTTTGGTGAGCCTTGCAAAGCGTGACGAAAAGCATGCAATTCAGAAGTTTGACGTTCAGGGCTTTGTTATGGTTTCGGATGAGGAGCATATTCAGGACGTTAAAAAGTCAAAGATGATAATTGCGTTGTTCTCGATAGCGCTTTTGTCCGTAATAATAACAACGTCGATAGCTGCGCTCAGATCGCTTGCAATGGTATTTATGGCGGTTGCGTTCATTGTGGGCACGGTAATTGTGGGTAAGAAGCTTTTGGGCACTTATAAGCAGCTTGGCAAGAGCTTTGTTGGCGGAATAAAGGACGTTCTTCCCTCGATAGTAATAATTATGGTTGCCTTTGGCATTACGCACATTGCACAGCAGGGCAATATATTACATACTATATTCTATTATTTCTACAATACGGTAACGAATATGTCACCCTACGTTGCGGTTGTGATTTTGTACGTGTTTGTGCTTATAATTGAATTCTTTATACCGAGTGCATCCGCAAAGGCTGTTTTGATAATTCCCATGCTTACTCTCGCTCCGATCGAGGGCGTTAGCAAGACGGTAATTATTCTTACTTATTTGTTTGCGGACGGCTACACAAACGTGCTTTACCCCACTTGCGGTACTTTGCTTGTTGGTTTGGGCCTTGCAAACGTGAGCCTTACGGAGTGGTTTAAGAAAACGATACTTTTCCAGCTTATGTTGTTTGCTATCTCGCTGGGATTTTTGATGCTGGCGGTGTTTATTGGGTTGTAAGCTGACTGATACGAAAAATATAACGGACTGTACTGTGCGTACAGTCCGTTTTTTTATACTTATTCATTTTATGGTGGTCCGAAGCCACCACCGCATTTTTCCCATTCACCATCTTTTGTTTTTGCATATACATGATAAAACTGAGTATAGTACTGGTTGGGTTCTCGTATCATGTGCGGACCTAAAATCGAGGTTTTGAACTCTGTAGTGAACACCATACAATCGGTGTATTTTTTGGGTCTAGAGGCATTTTTTCTTGCACGAACACTGTAACCATACGTATCGGAGGTGTAGTTTATTGCAAACAGCTTTCTTCTGGGAGAATTAAAAAAGTCGTACTCATATTCCTTTTTTATAAGCTCAATTACTTCGTCCATTTCTTCTTTTGTAAACCGCGTTGATTCACCGTAGTCTATTTCCACGGGTTTTAGTTGCACTCTGTCAATGACAAAGCAAACACCGTATGCTGTAAGTCCTGTGGCGAATATTGACACGATGAGTGCAGCCACGCTGATGAGAGA
>SVGF01000027.1 GCA_015056475.1 Clostridiales bacterium | reverse complement strand
CAAGACGTCATTAACCTTGTAGGGGTCGACGTCCTCGGCGACCCGTTCCACCAACCTATCTCCACCGCAAACGTCGAGAGCAAGCCCCGCCCTACGTTACGTACCTGTACCCTCGGTTCCCTTGCCTAAATGGGAACAACGGATACCGGTGGTATCCGTGGGATTTCGCGTAGCGAAAGACTGAGGGATTGTAAACAATGCAATACAACCTTATTTGAATTGCATCCTTGTAAGTATTGTCCCCCCATTCCCGTTAGTCTGAACTAACCAGCCTTCCTCCGGGATTAAGACCCTCGACACCTCGCCCCACCTCATTCCCGTTAGCCGGAACTAACCGGAATCTTATCCGAATTTCAAGCGAAATTCAGGTGAACTTTTGCGCATTTCCTCCCCTGACCAATATTCAATATATCCCCACATTTTCTATAATTTAATATCCTCCTCCCCCATATACCCTATTGCATTTTTTCAATTTTTGTAGTATAATATAATGGTGATATATTGCGGTAGTATCCAATAAATCAATACTTTTTTGCCAAAACTGCCGCATGTGCACCATATTTCAGGTGTAATAACCTGCACACATCATTCAGAAAGGTGAGCACAAGCTCTTATTTTATGGAAATTACCGAGAAATTTTACGCATTCGCCAAGTACGTTGCCTGCCCATACGTGCGCAATCTTGATGCCGTTAAGCCATACGTTTACAGTGTCAGCATCATCCTTGTAGGCTCAGTTGCCACAGGCATATGCACCCCCGACTCCGACGTTGATATATGTATCCTCTGCCCCAAAAAGGTCTATAACGAGATCTTCCCCAAGATCGAATGGAATAACGGCAAGTATATGGAGCTCACTATCAGCGGCATAAACACAAGATATTACCTTGAATCCATCGAGGACGTTTGTGAAGGGCTTACCAAGCTCGACGACCTTACTTTCTACCTCTACAACTATTCACAGCCACTCGATGACGTTTCAGGAGCTCACAAAAACCTTAAAAAGTTTATTTCGGAGCAGCAGATCGTTGCAAAGAGAAAGAAATATGTTCATAATTCAATGCTTAAGCGTCGCAGAGCTCTAACAAAGTACCTTGACTCCTATATGGATCCGTTTGGCAGAGTTATCGTAGCTCACGACACTATCCGTACTCTTTTGAGAGCTATCGCCGCTTACGATAACATACCCTTTGACCCAAAAAAGCATCCCTACATAACAGCTCTTGCAGGTCAGACCGGTGAGTTTTTGAAGCCCTGTATGGACGATCTTATGAATTGCCTTTCTAAGATCACAGACGTTAAAGACGTTGAAGCAAGAAAGCAATTTATTGCACTCGTTGACAACTGCATTACCGCTATAACCTGAGATACTATGAAGAAATTTGAAGGAATATTGCTCTGTTCCGACCTTGATAATACGTTAAAGGACTCAAACGGTGACATAAGCCAAGAAAACATTGAGGCAATAAAGTATTTTACTCAAAACGGTGGCGCTTTTACGTTTGCTTCCGGCAGACCTCCGGAGTATTTTGCAGAGCTCAGCACTCAATTTGGTATTAACACACCTGTAATCGGCTTAAACGGTTCAGCAATATACGATTTCAACATCAAAAAATACGTGTATTCCCAGAAACTTGACAGCATTGCAAATGAGTGCTTTGAATACGTTATAAATCACTATGCAGATTACGTAGTAAATGCTTGCATTGAGCATGAGGGTACAATTTACGAATACGACAAAAACCACAGAGTTGTAAACAATAACAGGCTTATTGCTCAATACGAGATATTTAAGACAGTTGAAAAGAACGAAGTCTTTTTTGATATGTCGCCCGAAATGGCATCCCGTTTCCGTAAAGAGATGCTTTCGATCGATGCCTACAAGGGCAAATTGGATTTTGTGAGAAGCTGGCCTCACTGCGTTGAGATACTCCCTGCCACCGGTAATAAGGGCGGCGGTGTTAAGGCACTAAAGGATTATCTCGGTAATATTACCAAGATCGTTTGCATCGGCGATTACGAAAATGACATTTCAATGTTAAAGCTTGCAGATATCGGCTACGCAGTATCAAATGCCTGCGACGAGCTTAAGGATTGCGCCGACAGGATCACAGTTTCAAACAATGAATCAGCCATTGCAAAGATCATTGGCGAGCTTTAACTAAGCAATATACGTTGGTAGCAACTGACAACATTATAAATATTAACCCCATACCGCCAAACAAGCTGAGTTTGCCGCTTATAACTGAACAAACAATTAAAACACCGCCAAGCCGTAACCACGATTTGGCGGTATTTCTGTTTAATACCGCCTTTACGTCCGGCTTTTCAGGTAAAGGCGGTATTATCTCAACATTACCAAGCAAACCGAAAAGCTCATTTTCTGTAATACACAACACTATTTTATAATCATATTTCTTCAAAATCTCGTCTTTTTTGTTACTATTACACACGATCGCAAGCTTAGAATAACCAAGCTCAATAAATCTGTCTAACTCATCAGTCGAAAAAGCATCATCGCCGAATGAAAGCATTTGTATTAGCGGTATTCCACCAAAATAAGTCACGCCGTTTGAGTATACTTTGTCTCCGGCCAAACTGCTTGATGCTAAAGTTTCAATGAGCAATGAACATCTTTCAGGCGTGATATCACCTAATATTTCTAATTTCTTTTTCGTACAATATTTATCCTTTGCCAAAACTAAAAGCTCAGAATACTTTTTGATAAGCACAGAGCGCACAAACACTCCTGCGTATAATGATAAAACAATAGTTATTAATACACTAAACAATAATTTTTTAGTAATATGATAGATTACTGCCATTTGACATAAACAAAACAAGACCGACCACAATATTACTGAAGTCAGTCTTGAAATATAAGTATGTTTGCTCTCTGAATATAAAGAATATTCTTTTATCAACCGTACAAATGAATCCTTCACGTCATACCGCCTTTTATTCTTAGTATGCGCAAAACAGTATTTATCATACGTTAACTTTAATACATTTTTATAAATTTATTCAATGCAAAAGAATAAATATATACTTCTTGTATTCTAATGCCGTCAATATCTTCAATAGCCCTCTTATATAAATTAACCTGACTTGAGTGACGTTTTATGAGCAGCGACTCATTACCCGCAGAAACCGAATCGGTTTTATAGTCAACAAGCACATTAATTCCGTTTTCATCCTCAAAAACAAGGTCTGCAACACCCTGCATAAGAATTTTAACATCCTCGGTTACTTCGGGATAAATTGTATTTGCGTCTATTAAATAAGAAAAATTCATTTCACGCTTGATCTTAGCGGCTCGCGAAATCCTTTCTCCCATCAAGCAGTTAAAAAACGGTAATATCTTTTTAACATCCAACGACTTTGCCTCGTTCGATGTTATAAGTCTACGTTCTAACATGCGTTCGATATCGTTGTCAAAATCTACAGCTGTATACGGAGTTTTGATCTGTGCATGTTGCATAAAAAAATGATACAGGCTACCCAATCGAGCAGCAGTTATTCCGGATGGATTCTGCACTCGCTTAACACTTTCAGTCCTGTAATCCGGCACGTATTCCTCGTCAGTTTTTTCAAGTAACCTCTTTATCTGTGTAACAGATAATTTTGAGCTTACCGTTGTTGACTGCTTGTACGGATATTCAAAACTTAGCTTTTTGATCAGCGACTCAGTATCAAGTGATGATATAATAACTGCTTCAGCCTCATCCATAGATGATAATGGGCGCTTCTGTGCCCTCAAAGCTGTCCCCAAAACAGTATTATAAGGTGATGTAAGCTGATATCCATTATAGTCAAACACCTCAACAGACCAAAGTGATGGATACAATGTTTTTGAATCCGCACACAATCTGAAGCTGTATCCAAGATCACTCTTTACACTTCCCGGTGAAACGTAACTGTAATTATCACAGCACAAGCTGTATAACATCCAGTCAAGATAATTCCCCGCATCGGAAATATAAGCTATTTTTTTACCTATATATACGTTTTTTTCAACAGTCTCCGACGAAGCGTAGCCTACGATTATGAGTTGCTCCTTAGCTCTTGTCATTGCAACGTAGAGTATTCTCTGTTCTTCCTCAAGCTTTTGCTTATTGATAAGCGCTTTCATGAGCTCGTAATTTGCAGTCTTATATTTTATTCTGTACTCAGTATCAATAAATAGAGAAGCTATGCCATAATCCTTATGGATGAGTATCTCGCTCTTTGTATCCTCATCAGAAAACCTGTTATGCATATCCATCAAGAATACGACAGGAAATTCAAGGCCCTTACTCTTGTGCATACTCATTATGCTTACCGAATCATCAACTGCGAGATTTGTAGATGCATTTAAGCCTTTCTCATCAATATTTTGCAAAGCAGTTACGTAATCGTACAAGCTTGCATCCTCTCCTGCACTTAGTTTAAGTGCTGACAAAAGGCGCTCAATATTGCTTTTCTTTGAAATGCCGTCCTGCTGTGCGGAGAAATACTCTAAATAAGCTATTTCGTCTATCAATTCATCGACAAAATCCTGCGCATTTGAATAGAATGATCTTTCAACCCACAACTTGTATGTCGAGTTAAACTCAACAAGCTTTTTTGCCAACTCCTCGTTGTGATCATCGGCTTCAATATAATCATTCAGCTTTGTTATCAGCGGTATGTTTTTTTCACCAAAAGCATTCAAAACAGCCAACTGACTGTCGCTCACACCAAAAATATAGCTTCTGAGAACTGTCATAAGATCCATATCGTTATACGGATTCTCAATACAACGAATAAGGCACATCAACAAATTGACCTCTGGCTGATACCTTATGTCCGCATCCTGCATTATACTTATAGGAATCTCTGTAAATGAGAAGCACTCCTTTATTAACGGTATCTCACTTTTCGGTGAACGCATAAGAATTGCAATGTCCGAGTAATGCAACGGCCTGTATTCTCCGCTTTTTGCGTCGTACACAGATTTATTATTCATCATAGTTCTTATGCTATCGATGATGTAAAGAAGTTGTGCGCGTGATTTTTGCGTTTTATCAAGGTTTTTACCCGTTATCAGCGCAATCTTTACGGGATCTGACTCAAACGTTGATCCATCCTTTACAGGATAGCTTGCCATTGCATTCAATGCGTTTTGAGAATCGTACGTCATGCCGCAGAATTCCTTTTGCATAACGTTGAAGAAAACTCTGTTTGTTGCATTGAGCACGTTTTGCCTGCTTCGGTAATTCTCGTTAAGTTCAATTACAGCCAAAGGTGCATCCTGTCTGTACTCATAGCTGAGATATTTAGAAAGAAATAGCTTGGGCTCAGCCTGGCGGAAGCTGTAAATACTTTGCTTTATGTCACCAACCATAAAATATTTTGCGTTACCGGAAACACGCTTAACGATTTTTTCCTGCAAGAGGTTACAATCCTGGTACTCATCAAACATGATATGATCAAATTTTGAAGAATATATACCCGCAACACTTTCATCTTTGAAAAGCTCAAGCACCATATGCTCCATATCGCTGTAATCGATGCACTTTGCTTTGCGTTTTTTCTCCTCAAATAGCGTTCCTACTCTGATTGCAAGGCTTGCCATAGTCTTTACATATTTTCCCGAAATATCATCCTTTGATATTTCATCAATATCAAGCTTTAACTGCCCCAAAACTGTGGTATTGACGTATTTAAGCAAATTTTTGTACGCCAACACAGCCTCATCCTTAACCTTGCCACCAACAAGCCTTATATAATCTATTGATGAAAGTATTTTTTGAGCTCCTGCAAAATCAGAATTGTCGATCGCTTCAACGTATTTTTTGAGATCCTGTCTTACCAACGCTACCTGATCGGGATAATTTACAGATGATTTTTGAGGTACAAAATTATCAAGCACGTTATCACACATATCAATTGCCTCAAGTGCTATGATCTTATATATACCGCAATACATTTCTCGCTCGATATCAGAAGTCTTTTTACCTTTTGCTATATCATCAAGCCATTCATAAGGCGATTCGTTATTGAGTGCAAATTTATATATTCGCTTTACATGATCTCTTACGTCATCATCACCTCTGAACGATGCATAAGTGTCTAAAAGCTCACGAAATGAGTCTTCATCATTTTCGTATTCTTCGGCAAACACCTCTCTGCACGCTTCTTCAAGCATTTGTTCGCCCTTTTCCTCATTAAGTATCTTTACCGATTTGGGAAGCATAACTGACGGATGCTCGTGAAATTCCTTTAGCACCTTTAGGCAAAAAGAGTGCATTGTACCAATGGATGCAGTAGCCACGTTTGCTAACTGAAGCTGAAGAAATGAATTATTCGGATCTTCTTTAATCTTGTCGCTTATGGCGCGAGTGATCCTTTCTTTGAGGTCGTCAGCCGCCATATGGGTAAAAGTTACAACAAAAAATCTGTCTATCGGGATGTGCTTATTCGTTATTCTGTCAATAATTCTCGCAGTAAGGACCGTTGTTTTACCGCTACCCGCGGCTGCTGAGATCAAAAGCTCTTGATTATCATCCCAGTCAATAGCTTGCTGCTGTTTTGTAGAAAAGCTTACCGCCATAATCAGTCCTCCTCCTCATCATCAACGCTGTAACGTTTTTCAAAGCCACAGAATCGTCTGTATTCACATCTTGTGCATTCACTCGATAGTGCAGGTTCCTTTGCTATCCTGCCACTTCTTATATCTGAAAATATCTCACAAGCCTTTGCCCTTGCATCGCGAAGAACAGCAAGCATATCCTCCTCATCCTTCTTTGACAAAAGCTGTTTATTGTAGATCGTGTTGGAGCATGTAAGATCATAAGCTTCCTTTGCATTGAACGCACTGTTATCTATTGCTCCCATAAGATCATGATCATCAGTAACGAGCCCCGTTCTGCCGTAACGACGCAAGATCTGAACCGATTCATCTACCGATCCATCCCTCTGAACCACGTTATCATTTACGTTCACGTAGAACATTGCACCCGGCAAAGATTCGTCATTAGTACCCTCAACAAGAGCTATCATATACAACGGTAGCTGTAATGATTTTGAATTAACTATCTCACCCGGCTTGGGTTTATTACCCGTTTTGTAGTCATTTACTATCCAATACTTCTTCCCGTCTATCTCAGCATATTCCACAAGGTCTATTTTTCCCGTAATATTGAACGGACAGCCTGTTTGATCTATGCACTTGACAGAATTCAATCCATGTCTGAATTTATCGTCAAAAGGAAGCTCCGCGGCATAAAAAACTGTGCTTGACGTACCCTTATTATTATACATAGACACCATAAGACTGGAAAGTATATCTCTTAACCTGCTCAAAAGATATCTGTTTTCATTTGTAAGTGCAATAATACCGTTTTCGTATTCCTCCCAGATGATTGCAAAACGCTTATGTGCATATTGTCTTATATCAAACGCATCAACGTCATCCCTATTCAGAATATCCTTGACAAAGCCCTCAAGCATTGTGTGGACGATATTGCCAACGTCGATTGCAGATACTTTAGCATCACCGTCAGGTTTTACGTTGAGGCAGTATCTTACAAAATATGAATACGGGCATCTTACGTAGCGCTCCAATCTCGAAGCATCAACGTTATAGATACCTTTTTCTTTTTTAAGCATTACGTCAGAATCAATGCTGATATCAACACTGTTTGCAACGTGGTCAACACCCTTTTGAACTGTATCAGATAGAATGTTATACCTTTTTGAGCCATTTTGACGCAACCAAGCGTCAAGCTTATCTATTTCAGCTTTGTCTATATCTTTATTATCAACAATGCATTGTCTGAACAGCATTGCCTCCTCAGCATTTGCAATATTATCAGCCTCACCAAGCAAATACTGAGCAGTCCTGCCCTTTGTCGCTTCAAGTGATCCTCCAAAGCAGTTCATAACCGCATCAAGCATTATCATATTGCCTTCTTGACCCGATTCGGGCTTAACGTAAGATATATAGAGCTTATCGGTTGGCTTTGAGAGTATTTTATATATATAATACTGAACGTCACCAATAGTATTGTTTTTATCCGCACCGATATCAATGCTTGCATTACTCAGAAGCTCAAGCTCTGTGGAATTAAAAATACCCGATTCATCCGCAATACCAATATCGCCCGCACCAAGAACGACCAGAACCTTAACATGCTTTGCCATTGTTCTTGACCTGTCCAGAACGGTCAATTGATCAATACACACGGGGATAACGTTCACCTTAGCGTTGCTTAAGGTCGATCTTAAAAGCTGAGTAAACTCATCTATATTAATAGGTGTGTTACCCATAAATTCTTTTATCTGCTCAAATATCTCAAACAAAAGATTCTTGATACTGCTGTATTCCGATGCAAGCTCTGCCTTGCCGTCATTTATCAGCTCGGTAATTTTGACATCAACAATATCAACAATACCTTTGTCATTCAAAAACTGTACTATTGAATTTGCAAATTCCGATGCAGTCGATGACTGTCCTACCAATGCCTTAAATGCACGGTAATACTCCATGATCTTTTGTCGAGTTTCGTTCAAGCGTTCAAGATCATAGTATTTCGATCCGTACTTAAAGCCGTCGGACCAATCACCAAACCTTACTTTATAAGCTCTTGCGTATTTTTCAAGATACGAAAGCTCCTCAAACGACAACGGCAGATCGCCATCTGAATTATACGGATTAACCAAAAGACCGGTTTTGAATGCAGAAATTATCGCATCAGTACTTGAGTCCCTGCACAAAGCATCAAGCAGTCCTAGTACAAATCCAACTATTGAGTTTGACGATATTTCACGCTTAATATCCATAAAATATGGAATGCTCCGCTTTTCAAACGCCTTTTGAAGGTATTTTGAATATTTTTCTATATCAGAACACACAAGTGCAATATCATTATACCTGTAACCGTTTTCGCGCACAAGGCTTGCGATAGTATCCAAAGTCCTTGCTACCTCATCCTGAATCGTTTGGTATGACGTTACTGTAATATTGTCTGTAACGTACGGATATTCCACGGGTGTAGAAAAAATATTAGCTTCAAGATGTGTAAGCTCATCACATCGTTTTGATCTATAAGGAATAAAAATATCCTCACCCCTGCCTTTTTGAGAATCCGGAGCGATGTTTATTTTTATCGGAGCTATTGAGCACTCGTTTACTATGCGTTCAATAGCATTAGTAAGCTTTAATTGGCGATAGAAAAGCAAGCCTCTGTTTAACTGCTGATTCATACGGCATGGCATTACAAACGTAACGCTCTTGGCAGACATTATCAAAGCTCTTACTACCTCAAGCTCGGGCTTTATAAGATCGTCAAAGCCGTCAATATAAACGTCTGTATTCTTGAACATACCGCTTTCGGATATATTTTTGCAAAGCAAAGCCATATCATCCTCATTGTCGATATATGCATCTTTATTAAATCCGGCACAGACGTTTTCGTATTCTCTTAAGACCTTTGCGACCTCTATAAGCTTTTGCTTTGTGTGAGAATATCTATTTTCATCTATTGCGCAATTTTCAAGTTGCTCGGGAGTAACGTTATTCTGCTTGAGCCTTGAAATAAGCCTTGACATATCGGATGAAATATCTGTTTGAGCAGAATTCTTAAGCAAAGCTTCATCCTCGGGAGATCTGATCCTGTTGATGATGGAATTTACGAGCATATTTTTGCCGTCATCGCTCATCAATATAACAGAAGCACCGCCATAAAACAATTTAAGGCGGTGTGAGAGTCTTTTAAAGCTGAATACATCCGTATCACTAAGACCCGACGCACCGAGAGCGTTGATAATATCAAGCTCTGTCTGGTGGGTATACTGATCCGGAACTATAAATACGGACTGAGAGCCTTGTGTACGATTTTCCTTCATAATATCGTATATAAGGGAGCTTTTACCGCTACCCTCGCAGCCGTAAATAAGTGTTACTTTCATAGTTTATCCTTTGTGGTTACTCTATTGTGGGCTTATATATCTGCCTACTGTGAAGTGACCATATTTTTTCAGAGAAATTACCGTTTACTATTGATTTTTCTGCTTGGTCAAAATCATACATTCTTGCATCTATAACGTCAAGATAATGAAGCAGCTCAGCTTCCTTGAACATAGGCTTCAAGGGGCTGCCGTATTCCGGCTCATAATGATGACAGTAGATCATATGCTGAATGGTATACAGAATATCGGGATCGGTACGCAATTCCGCACCAACCTTTTCTACAAGCTTAATGCCAAGTATTATGTGACCCAAAAGCTTGCCCTCATCAGTATAGTCGGAAGTCATGCCAAGCTCGTTTGAGTCGAGCTCTGTAGTTTTTTCTATATCGTGAAGCATTACACCTGCATATACAAGGTCACTATTGAAGTCATATATCTGCATAATAGCATCAGCAAGCCTGAGCATTGTTGTGATATGATACAAAAGCCCACCCCTCACAGCGTGATGATTCGTCTTAGCTGCGGGGAAATACCTGAGCTTTGCTTCCTTGCGCTTGATGATCTCAGAAACAAGCTGTTTGATCTGTATATTCTCGATCCTTTCAATATACATCTGCACCATCTGGAACATATCGTTTACAGATGCGGGTGCGGATGCCACAAAACTTGACAACGAAACTCCGTCAGCCTCTGTAGCCTTGCGGATGCGTTCAACGTTGACCTGAAGCTGACTGCTCCAGCTCTTTACAACACCTCTTACCTTTACGATACTGCCAACCTCAAGCTCATACTGAGATATATCCTTGGAATTCCAGATCTTGCCGTTGATGTCACCTGAATCGTCACTGAAAACGATATCAATATATTTTGAATTATTCTTTCCGGATTTCTCCTGAGCGTCCTTTACGAGAAAAAAGCCCTCGACCGTATCGGATTCTCTGTAATCCCTAGCCTTTTTTGTAATCAAGCCTGTCACCTCTAAAGTATCTTAGTCTTCGATCTGAACTCTGGGTGCTTCTGCCCAAAGCTTTTCAATGTTGTAAAATTCTCTTTCTTCGTTGTGGAAAAGATGAACTATAACCGAACCGTAATCGAGAACGATCCACTTTGAGCCCTCAATGCCTTCTCTGTGGAGAGGATCAATATCAAGAGCTTCCTTAACGCCTTCGTCAACGTAATCGCAAAGCGCACGAACGTGGGAGTCAGTTCTACCCGAAGCAATTACAAAATAATCTGCAATGATAGTCATCTCGCTTATATTGATAACCTCTACTTTATTTGCAAGCTTATCCTTAAGTATGTCTACCACCTTTTGCATTATCTGAGTTGATGATTCATTCATTGTTTAATTTACCTTTCAAAAAATTATAAAAATCGTATGACGATCTGTGAATGTGCTGCCCTTTTTCATACAGATAGTTAATAGTATGCTCACTACACAAATATGCAATCCTATAAAGCCCGTTTTCCTTTTGCGATCTTAAAAGATCAACCCCCGGATAATTCCTTGTGGGCTCTATCATGTCTGCGGTGTATACTATGCACATGATATCACTCATATCGTCACATCCCGTTGTGTGATAACGTATTGCTTTTAATACGTCAACGTCACAAACACCGTAATCCTGCCTTGCTACCACCTCGGATGCAATCGCGTGCAAAAGCTCAACACCCAAAATATCTTCGGGGTATTTATCAGGAAAAAGAGTTTTATCCGCAAGCTGCCTCATCTGCTCTATAGGAATATATCTTGAGCAATCGTGAAGGAGTGCCGCTAATTTTGCCTTTGATTCATCAGCGCCGTATATCTTTGCCAAGAATGCCGACTCCTCGATCACACCAAGGGTGTGTTCAAAACGTTTTTGCGGCAAGCGCGACGATACATCGCTCAAAATATCCTCATACGTCCACATATTGCCAATTACTTTGTGCCGAAAAGTCTGTCACCTGCGTCGCCCAAGCCGGGAACTATGTAGCAATGGTCGTTGAGCTTTTCATCAAGAGCCGCAATATATACGTCTACGTCGGGATGAGCCTCAGTTACAGCCTTTACGCCCTCGGGAGCTGCTATAAGGCAAACAAATTTGATGTGCTTTGCATTCTTTTCCTTGAGTGAGTTGATAGCATCAATAGCGGAACCACCTGTTGCAAGCATGGGGTCAACGAGAATTACTTCTCTGTGCTCAATATCAACCGGAAGCTTGCAGTAATACTCTACAGGCAAAAGAGTTTCAGGATCTCTGTAAAGGCCGATATGACCAACCTTTGCTGTTGGCATGAGATTGAGCATGCCATTTACCATGCCCAAGCCTGCACGAAGTATCGGAACAATAGCTACGTCCTTACCCGCAACCATCTTTGCTTTTGCAGTTGCAATTGGAGTTTCGATCTCAACCTCCTTCAAAGGAAGATCTCTTGTTACTTCATAGCCCATAAGCATTGCTATTTCTTCTACCAGTTCTCTGAAATCCTTTGAGCCCGTATCCTTATCTCTGATCAAAGCGATCTTATGCTGAATAAGAGGATGATCCATTACCTGTACTTTACTCATATTTTTTCTCCTTAGTGTAAATTCTTATATATTATTTTACAACCGTTGTCCGTACCAACGTACGCACAGTCAGCTATTCCTATAAAAATACCGATCTCAAGAACACCCGGCAACAACGTTACCGCATTGTTCAATGCTAAAAGGTCTTCGTCCCCTTTGAGCCTTATATCAAGAACTATATTGCCGTTATCCGTTATAACAAGGCCGTCCTTTTTGCCTGCATTGCGCAGTTTTGATTCATAACCCAATTTATCAAGACTCGCTTGAACGCTTCTCCACGCGCATTCTATGACCTCAACGGGCACGTCAACGTCACCCGAAAGAGTTCTCACATATTTTGAGTCATCCGCAACGATCACAAATTTATCAGCCATACAAGCAAAGACCTTTTCGACTGTTTGTGCGGCACCCCCGCCCTTAATAACGTTCAAATTATCATCTACCCTGTCACAGCCGTCAAATGCAATATCAAGTTTGTCTACGTCACAAAGATCGCGGTATTCAAAACCGTTTTCAATGCACAAAAGTCTTGTTGGAAATGACGACGGAACGGCAATAAACTCCAAGCCCTCATCATCGTGCCTGCGCTTAAGCTCTTTTATAACATGAAGTACGGTTGAGCCCGTACCCAACCCAACAGTCATGCCGTTTGTAACAAGGGATGCGGCGGCAATTCCCGCTGATTGCTTTTTATCCATATTAAGACCCTCTGACACTTATTATCACTATTATAGCACAAAACTCGCGAAGTTTCAATATATTTTTATATAACCATATTAAGTTTATACATAAAATAAACAATTACACAATTAAGTACAAAGCACAACGGCACACCTACAGTAAATTTTAAGTGCTTAGTTTTATGTCTGAAGAAAAGCATACCCAAACACACACCAACCGAACCGAGCATTACAGCAAGCATTATCAGCGTTGCCTCGGGAATGCGCGTTGATGCATCCGACTTTTTTGAACGAGAGCTTTTCTTTTTGCCGTTTTTTATTGCAATTGATTTATCAATGCCCATCATCGCAAGCGCAATAATATTTATCACCACAACGTAATAAACAAAAAATTTCTGCGGCATTTTACTTACCTTGACTTAACCTTACAACTAATAACTCAAATCCCGTTTTAGCTTCAACCTTGCCCGATTTGATTTGAGAATCAAGATCAAGGCACATTGACAGTGCAGTTTTACAACCTTCGAGTGTAAAATTCTGTGACTGTTTTTTCACCTTATCATACATAAATGGCTTAAGAGCTAATTTTTGGGCAATATCCTTCTGCTGAACACCATTTGAAGTCATACCTATATATCGCATTATAAGCTGGAGCTGTCTTTCCACGAGTGCAAGAAGCTGGAATGGCTCACCGCCGTCATTCAAAAGAAGATTACACTGACGAATTGCATCCTTTGTGTTTTTTGCGGCAACAGCATCAACAAGCAAGAATACTCCGTGCTCGGGAGTGTGGGCGACCATACTCTCTATATCTTCGTGAGTAACAATATCCTCCTCTGTGGAGTTTGCAACCTTACCAATTTCATTTTGTAAAGAATAAAGCTCCTCTCCTGCCAAGGATATAAGGTACTGCGCATCGGTCGGAGTTATTTTTTTGCCGTTTTCCTTAAACGTCCTTACCACCCATTTTACAATATCGCTCTTTTCAAGCTTGTCAAAGCTGACAACGTCAGATACCGCCTCAATTTTTTTGACCGACGAAAGGCGCTTATCAGCATTACCGCTTATACATATAGCGATAAGCATGGTATCATCCGCATCCTCGCACAGCGAAACAAAGCGATCATCCTTAAAAATCGCATTGTCCGGCTTAAGCTTGATGATTGCCAATTTTCTTTCGGAAATAAAAGCTGGCGCACTCAAAAATGGGATAATTGCATCGTAAGTAACAGACTGATCCTCAAAAACGCCCATATCAAAGTCCAGCATAGACTCATCCACGTAAGCTTTTTTAAGCCTTTCAAGGACCGAATTCTTGACGTATTCTTCATCGCCCGTAAGCATACATACAGGCTTTATATCGCTTGTTCCAATAAGCTTTATGTAGTCTTTGTAGTCCATATTTAACCTCACGCATTTATAATATATGTGCTAGTTGTTATTTACCCATCCAACACAAACAAAGATCTCGCTAATCTACCTCACCTGAATGTTAGCAATGGATACAGTTTGTATCGATATAGCACCCGTCAGGTTGGTGGAGGGATTCATTTACAACCAAATCTATATACTCGCAAACTCCCCTAAAATTACGATTTATCTCATTATTCGAAATTCGAATAACAGTCAAATTTCTGCTTTCAATTCTTTCTGTCCTTATTTTATCACTTAGAAGACCTTTTTCATCATAATGTTGTGAACCGTCGAGTTCAATTATTAGCCTCGCCTCATTACAATAAAAATCAACAATATAGTTATCAATAACTTTTTGCCTTAAAAATCGAACAGGATATGTACGTAAAAAATCATACCATAAATGACGTTCTTCTTTTGTCATATTCTTGCGCAAAGATTTTGCATTTAACGTCAATGCTGCATTATGCTTGCGTTCCATATTATATCCCTCCGTCTTTGCCTACGGCAAATCCACCTCCCTTTAGGCAAGGGAGGCTATGCCATCGTACATATATGTAGTTTCTACCGTATCTAATTTGAGGCAGATATAAATACTCACATCTGCCTCAGTAATAACTCTTATTTTTCAGCCTGCACGTTGCAGGTGGATACCACCTGAACACCTGTACCGGCGAGGTCCTCTAGCAACACGTCGCCAACCGATATGGGCGCTTTTACCTTGACCTTTGCGATCTCCTTGACTGCATCTATGAGTAAAGCCTTAGGAATAGGCTTTTGTGTCTTGACAGAAGCAAGTCTGAAAGCACCGCCAACCACGGCAACTGATGAAGTAAGTATTCTTTCAGGGGCTGTTACCTCTGCAGTTGCATAAGTAACGCCGTTTTTACATTTATAACCTTCCATAGAGGCAATATTGCCGTCATCACCAAAGGTTATCTTAATATCGCAACCGTTAGGACAAGCTATACAGGTTATAATAACGTCTTCCCTTTTCATATTTGCCTCCATTATTCCTCAATTGATACTGTGATATCGCCAACAGCAGCAGCAATATCAGCCTGTGCGAGCTTAATTTTTTCCATTTCACCGGGTGTGAGAACGTTTCTGTTGAAAGAACGCATAACGCCGTTTGAATCGCTCACAACTATCTTGGCATTCTTGTAAACTCTGCCAACTCTGAACATAAGCTCAACAGTCTTTCTGTCGTGTTGCTTATGAATCTTATTGGGCACGACGTATCTTACGCCATTCGTTGGGATAACGTTCATCGTGTCACCCTCGAATATCTGACCCTTAACGTATTCAGCAGCGCACTTACCTGCATTATTGGACTCGATCGTAACAAAGTCAACGAGGTCATGAACGTGAACCACGTTACCGCAGGCAAAAATGCCATCCCTGTTAGTGGACATAGTATCGTCAACAAAAAGTCCGCCCGTAACGTTATTCAGTTGTACGCCTGCACTCTTTGAAAGCTCGTTTTCCGGGATAAGACCAACCGATAACACAAGCATATCGCAATCGATGATCTGCTCTGTTCCCGGAATGGGCTTTTTATTCTCATCCACCTTAGCAACGGTTACACCCGTGACTCTATCCTTACCGTGAATATCAGTAACCGTATGATCAAGATAGAGCGGAATACCAAAGTCATCAAGGCACTGCACGATATTTCTTTTTAAGCCGCTTGAAAAGCTCATAAGCTCGTATACACCCTTGACCTTTACACCCTCAAGAGTGAGTCTTCTTGCCATGATAAGACCGATATCACCCGAGCCGAGGATAACAGCTTCTTTGCCCGGAACAAAGCCGTCGATATTAATAAGCCTTTGCACAAGTCCTGCCGTATAAACGCCCGCAGGTCTTTGACCCGGGAGCATAATACCCGGACGGGGCTTTTCTCTGCAACCCATTGCAAGCACAACCGCCTTTGCCTTGTAATAAACAACTCCGTCCTCAGGAGAAATGGCTCTTACTACTTTATCTTCAGAAATATCAAGAACGAACGTATTGAGCTTGATCTCTATGCCCAATTCATTTGCTTTGTCTTCATATCTAGCGGCATATTCGGGGCCTGTAAGTCTTTCGCCAAACATCTGAAGACCAAAGCCGTCATGAATACACTGTCTTAACACGCCACCGGCATATTTATCTCTCTCAAGAATAACTATATCGTCAACGCCGTTATTCTTTGCCGAAATTGCAGCAGCAAGTCCTGCAGGACCGCCACCAACTATAACTATATCTTTATAAACGTAATTTTCCATAGATCAATCCTCACGCAAAGTACGGTAAAGCATATTTGAGCCATCATTCTGCTTTTTAATTTCAGTTTCGGGTACACCAAGCTCTCTTGAAAGAATCTCTATAACTCTTGACGTACAGAATCCGCCGTGACATCTGCCCATACCGGCTCTTGCCCTCATTTTAACACCGTCAACAGTAACTGCACCCGCAGGTCTTCTGATGGCGTCAATGATCTCACCTTCTGTTATCTGCTCACACCTGCAAACGATCTTACCGTATGCAGGGTCTGCCTTGATAAGCTCATTTGCTTCGTTTTGAGGCATATGAACAACATGCTTTTCAGCAGGACGTGTTACAAAATAATTCTTCTTTTCGCTCATTTCAACGCCTGCCTGCTTCATAATACCAACAAGATACTCCGCAATTGCAGGAGATGAAGTCAAGCCGGGGGATTCAATACCTGCCGCATTGAACAAGCGCAGCTCAGCACTGCTCTGACCTATAACAAAGTCACCCGTTGTAGGCACGGATCTTACACCCGCAAACATCGTTATGAGCTTTCTTTCATTCACTGTGGGCACGGAGCGCTTTGCACCTGCAACAGCTTCTGCAATGCCTGCCGAAGTTGTAGATTTATCATCCTTATCGTCAACGTTGTGGGACGTAGGTCCGAGCAAAACGTTGCCGTCAATTGTGGGTGAAACAAGGATACCCTTACCCATATTGGATGGCACCTGGAAAATAACGCTCTTGACGATGCCGCTTTCGCTCTTATCAAGGATGAGGTATTCACCCTTACGTGCAATAATTCCAAAGCTGTTATCGCCAAGCATTTTTGCGATAATAGCAGAGTTAACACCCGCAGCATTTACAACGTACTTTGAGTTATAGTCGCCAAGGGTAGTATGAATAGCAATATGATCACCCTTTGACTCCAGACCAGTAACCTCGCAGTTTCTGATAAACTCGCAACCGTTCATGCAAGCAAGCTCTGTTGAAGCAATAGCCATCTTATAGGGGCTGATAATACCCGTTGTTGCGGAATAAAGCGCAGAAGTAACCTTTTCGCTCACGTTGGGCTCTTTAGCTCTGAGCTCATCACCCGTTATAACGCTCAAGCCCTCAACACCGTTTGTCAAGCCTCTTTGATAAAGCTCCTGGATCTTTGCATCATCATCTGCACCAAATGCCAAAACGTGAGCACCGCAAGGATCAAAATCAATATTAAGACGCTTTGCAACCTCGGGCATCATCTGAGATCCGCGAAGATTGAGCTTCGCCTTTAACGTGCCTGGGATGGGGTCGTAACCGCCGTGCACAATACCGCTGTTTGCTCTGCTGCAACCGTTTGCAGGCTCAAGACTGCGCTCTGCAATTGCAACCTTTAAGTTATACTTTGACAATTCAAGCGCTATAAAACCGCCCGAAACGCCACTACCGATTATAAATATATCGTACATAAAAATACCCTTAAATATGACACTTTTAATGGATAATAAGCCGTAAAAACCTCACATCCACAATATAATATTATATACCATTTTCGCTAAAATGTAAAGTCCTAAAATGTAAAATATTAACAAAATATTAATTATTTATTAAAATAAAAGCGGTCACGGAATCAGCGTGACCGCAAAAACTCATTTACAATTCAGCTCAACGTTTGGTTCTATCGGGTATTCCTTGCCATTCCACACAAGAGTACCGCCTTCGATATTTGTCCAGACCATAACACCGTTTTCATCAACAGATACTCTTACCTCGCCGTTACCCGCCGGAACAACACCCTTAAAGTACTTGAATCCGCCTAGATGCGGCTCAACCTTGAAAGTCCTATATCCCGCAGACGTAGGATGAACACCAAGATAGTATCTTCCAAGTATATAGATCGATCCTGCCCCCCATGCGTGGCAAAGCGACTTGCCGTACGGTCTGCCGTACATTGCATAGTGCTCGTTGCCTGTTTGATCGGGATCAAATTCCTCCCAAATAGATGTTGCACCAAGCTCTATCATTTTTCCCCAATAAGAGGTTATCATGCTCTCTATAACGTCGTATCTTTGGAGCTTACCGAGAATATCAAGCTCATAGCCCTTAAAATACGGAGTTGTGATCTGCGGTATTTCGGGATTATTTATAACGTTATCAACTATTATCTGCTTTCTCTCGTCACTTACAAGGTCGTACATTATAGCAAAAATATTAGCATGGCGCGTAACGTTTCTGTTGCCGGACTCATAACTGTCGATATAAGCGTGCTTTTCATCATCCCAATAGTATTTCTCAATATTCTGGATGAGAGCATCCTTTTTGGATATAAACACAGCGCCATCCTCGCCCACAACGTCTGCAATTTTTGCCATGGCATCATAACAAGCCGCCAAAAGCATCTGCTCTGCACAAACAGCCCCCGTTTTGTCGATCTCAGCCCAATCAATAAAAGTCCAATCTGAGCTGTTGCCAACAATAAAGCCGTGCTCATTAAGCCTTGTGTAGCAGAAATCAAGAAGCTTGAGCGTAATGGGATATATACGATTTAAGAATTCCGCGTCACCATAAGTGAAATAATACTCCCAGTTGCCGATTATCCACAGCAAGCTGTAATCGACTATCGTATTCAGATGAGACATTATGGGTTCTTTACCTATAAGACCCAAAGCCGTGCGCTTTACAATATCCTTATCCGCAAAAAGATATGCATTTATTCTTCCGCTCTGATATGCATCACCAGACCATACCCATCTGTCGCGCTTGATGCCGTCAAGGAACATTTCTCTTGAATTCAAGTGGAAGGTATACGCAGAAACCTCGTAGATCTTGTTTATAAGCTCATTATCGCACACAAAGCTACCCTTGTAATCAAGAGGAAGGTACTCATATTCAGCGCTCACAGAGAGTATTTTACCCTCAGAATGACGAATGAATACGTATCTGAACGCTCT
Source organism: Clostridiales bacterium (assembly GCA_015056475.1). Classification (GTDB taxonomy): domain Bacteria; phylum Bacillota; class Clostridia; order HGM11327; family HGM11327; genus SIG351. Next base: position 1,903 of record SVGF01000027.1, on the reverse strand, counting down.
TTGGGTAAGTCTGTATTCGGTCATGCCCGAAACGTCCTCCCATATATTTGCGTTCTCTTTATCAAGCGCTTCAACGTCCGTTTCGCCGTAAACTACCTCAAGCTTTGCCGTTGTATCGGCCTTTATGTCGATATATCCGAACATTTCCTTGCCAAAGTCGTACAATTCGCCGTCATCAAGCTTTGTTACGGTTATCGGATGCTTTGTTTCATATTCAAACGGGAAATTTTCGGGGTTCTTATCCTTGCTGTCGTACCATTTGTGCCAGCCCGCATCTATGGGTTTTGAATTCCTGCAATCAGCCTTCCAGCCCTCACCGCTTGGGCAGACGTCACTTTCGACGTATGCCGCGGGAAGTCCCGTGGTGTTGAACACCTCAACACTCAGAAAGTGACCGCCTTTTTTGAGAGGTATTACCTCTCCGTAATTGTATCGTTTTTCAAAATCCACCAAAATAACGCCCTTACCGTTAGCATGGCAAATTGCATAGCCGTCCTCATCGCACATAAAATCCTTAGTGAATTTTACACTTATATATGGTGAAGACATATACCACAGCGTGGGATAATCGTGACCGAATTCCTGACGTCTGAGATTCAATTCACGGTAATGATATATCTCGTAGTCACCGTAATACCACATCCAATAGCTCTTTTTCATAGAAATACTCCAATAAATTTTCTTATATTATATAATACTTATATACAAATGTCAAGAAAAACCAGAATATTATTTCAAGATGATGACATTCTGTATTTTTAATAGATTCTGAATTTTTTATATTAGCGGATAATAAAAAGCAAGCTGATAAGCCTGCTTCATTCAGTGTTATTGTAATACCAACTAGATTCATTCATCCCAATCAAATTCCAGATTGCAAACAGGGCATGATCTAACACCTCGTGGTAATGGGGTTTTGCATTGAGGGCATTCAAATATAGTTTTATCACTATACGTTCCCTCTTGATGCTCAACTGACATATCATTAACATCATCATCGGTTTCTTCATCATCTGTTTCTTCATCATCTGTTTCTTCATCTTCGATTCCAAGTGCTTCCCTCACTTTAAGGTCGGGCAAGGAAGCTACATATATCCACCCGACAATTCCCAACCAAAAACAAACACCCCATCTCGACATGTTGTCATAACCTTTTTCTAGTGCTATCCTATAAAACATACCTGATATTGTAATATAAACTATCAAGCATATTGCAGGAATAACAACAAACACCAAAAATTCCATATCAATTCCTCCTTAAAACAAAAAGTGTGCGCAACCGAAAGTCACGCACACCGAAAAACGCAAACTCCGATTGCTGTCACACAAACTAATCGGAAAAAGGGTAAAACTCACCATACACAATTATACTGGAGTTTGCATTTTTGCCAAACTATTGTATAATTGTGCATGTCTAAAAAAGGGTATATTACACCGTAGAAAAACACCCCTTATTCCATTATAAATTTGTGTGACAACAATATTATAGCATAGTTTTTGATATTTTGCAATAATTTTATATCTTTGTTGAAATTATTCAAAATATCAAAACCACGCACAAGCGTGGTTTTGATCGTAATGATAATGTAATTTTGCTTTGCCTCAGATGAAATCAACTCCGCCAAGGCAACTTGACGTAAGTTGGATTAATTAAAAAATATGAAAATTATTTATTTCGCGATTCAATAACAAAGCTTTCTCCGTTATATATCACTTCAACAGTAACGGGCACGTCACTTATTACACTTATAACGGGCTTTTGGACTTGTGAGCTTCGTTCTTCACAGATCAGATCTACAGTTGCATCGCCAACAGCAAGGCGTTTTATACCGTGTCTTTCAAGGCATTCAACGCGCCACGTGATCCGCTTATTCTCGGCATCGGACTGTATTCCGAGCACGTA
>SVGF01000026.1 GCA_015056475.1 Clostridiales bacterium | reverse complement strand
AAAAGCCTGCCTTTTGGCGTTCTGAGATCTGAGCCTCAAAGCCCTGCGCCTGCTGTGCGTTGGAGGCGGTCAAAATAACGTAATCCCAGCATGCGAAATTGTCGCGAGTGAGGGAGCGCTTGTAATCGTCCCAGGTGTCTTGATAGGACTGGGAGAGAAAGAGCGATGTGTGGGTCATTTTCACACCTCCATGTCATACGAATTATTATTTATCTTTCTGTTTATAACCTTAAACGTATAATACGGGGCTATAAATTCGTACGGTAACAAACATATTATTGCAGCCCATACAATTCCAATCCAGCTGTTTAACACGTTTATTAAAAGATACGATACCGGTATAAAGAAAACAGCCGCTACAGTCATCCAAATAACTTGTACCTTAAAATATGACATACCGTTTCCGATCGAAGTATTAACATTGTGTAATATCATTATTGAGCTTAATACAGCAAAAGCAAGTGCGTACATCGGATCAACCACTATCTCTCCTGCCCCAAGCCATACGTCCATAACGTACTGCAAAACAGGTATAATGCATAACTCAATAATCAAGCAACCGACAGAAGTCAGCAAAAATAATTTATAGATCTTCTTTATCCAGGAATAGTCCCCCCTTGCTTGAGCCTTTGTAACAGCTGACCAGACAGGAGTCAACGCAAGTGAAATTATCATCGCACCCGTGTGAAATATCTTATTGTAAGACTGATAGTAAACAACATTATCCGGACTCGTGAAATACGTGATCAACATTTCACTTGTTGAAGTGATCACCATGAAAACAAGAGTTAACCAAAGAAGTGTTATACCTATTCCCAATACGTCTTTTATAAAGCTTTTCTCAAAGAATCTCAGCGATGGAACCGCATCTTTCAATGATGTTGCAAATACGACCACAGTACAAATTACATACGGAATATTAACTGCTACGGCATTTATCCAGGACATATTTCTCAAATTCAATGATATGCTATGGGATGGGATAATGAGTATTGCAATCAAAATAATGACGTTTGAAGAAAACACCAATGCATTCACAATAGCAGATCTCTGCAATGCATACAATATGGAGGTAATAATTTTCAACACCAACTGAATCATTATTCCCAGAAATACAATTCTTACACAATTTGCCAATTCAGATTGTGTGATCAATGCAGTGTCAACGTTAAAGATCGTATTCCAATCAACAAAAGGAATAATTATTATACCAACAAGTGACACAAGAAACGCCACAAAAAACATCACATAATAAGTTGTGGAAATATATTTTCGAACACTTACTCTATCGTTTTTTTCAATAACAGCCGGAAGCTTGTTTCTAAGGCCGTTTCCTAACCCAAGATCAAACAAACTCATCCAGTTTAATACAGATAAAATTGTGTACCAAACTCCCAATATAGTCTGGTTATCAAAGAAATTAATATACGCAGGCAAAAGAAGGACTGATATTATTAATGATCCGCCTTTTACCACAAAAGCGCCTATCATATTTATGATTACATTTTTATCATGTTCGCCCAATTTTTTCAGCATCTATTTTCTCCAAACAACTCAAAATACAAAACAGCTCAATTTAAGTCAACAATACTTTTATACTGCACAGTTTTTATAAGATTTACGCTTAAATACTATTGTTGTGTATGCAATCGTAATTTTTCTTACAAAACTCCATATTATCATGTAACATATTCCAATTATATCACAAAGAACTACTTTCGTCAACAGGCAATTACAACATTTATTTTTATCTTGACTTTAGATACAGTGTATTGTATAATAAGGTAAAATACTTGTTTTGAAAGGATAAGTTATGCTTTACAACAAAAAGAACGAAAAATTCAGCGACGAATTGTTTAAGAATCCTACTGCGGAATACCGCGGAACGCCTTTCTGGGCTTGGAATTGCAAGCTTGATGCAGAGCTTCTCAAAAAAGAGATAGAGTATCTTAAGGAAATGGGATTTGGTGGGTTCCATATGCATCCGAGAGTTGGCCTTGCAACGGAATATCTTTCGGACGAGTTTATGCATTGCATTGAGGAATGCGTCGAAAAGGCAAAAAGCGAGAATATGCTTGCGTGGCTTTACGACGAGGATAAGTGGCCATCCGGCTATGCAGGCGGTATCAACACGAAGGACGTTGAAAACAGAGCCAAGACTCTCCTCTTTACGAAAGTACCGTTTGACGATGGAAGCCTGAGCGTAAAGGAGGATCTTGAGATAGCATCCAAGGATCTTCACGAGCCGAAGTATTATTTTGAGGCTTGCTATGACGTTGAGCTTGACGACGAGGGATATCTTGTATCGTTTAAGAAAATAGATATTTCACAAAAAGCAGAGCATACAAAATGGTTTGCTTACGTGCTCTATGCAGGTGACAGCACGTGGTACAACGGCGAGGCTTACGTTGATACCCTCAGCAAAAAGGCAATGAAGGGCTTTATAGATATTACTCACGAGAGATATAAAGAAAAGATAGGCAAGGACTTTGGCACTATAGTTCCCGCTATTTTTACGGATGAGCCTCAATTTTCGGGTATGGGAAGAATGGCATCTCCCCTCACGAGCGTAAACGCATGCGTTGCTTATACACCCGAGCTTAAGGATTTTTATAAGGAAAAATACTCTGAATGTATTTTTGACGTGCTGCCAGAGGTGTTTATGGATCGCAAGGATCAGAGATCGTTTGCCACAAGATGCAGATATTACGATGCAGTTGCGGAGCTTTTTGCACAGGCATTTGCTGATCAGATTGGTAAATGGTGCGAGGACAACGGCATATATATGACAGGTCACCTTATGGAGGAGCCTACTTTGCAGTCACAGACGAATATGGTGGGCGACGCGATGAGATCTTACAGGGGCTACGGAATTCCCGGCATTGATATGCTTGTCAACAATCTTGAGCTCACAACAGCTAAGCAATGTCAGAGTGCAACTCATCAATACGGCAGAGAGGGTATGCTGAGTGAGCTTTACGGCGTTACGGGCTGGGGCTTTGACTTTAAGGGACACAAGTATCAGGGCGACTGGCAGGCAGCTATGGGCGTTACTGTAAGAGTGCCTCATCTGGCGTGGGTTTCAATGAGCGGCGAAGCCAAGAGAGATTACCCCGCTTGTATAGGTTATCAATCACCGTGGTACAATGAATACAAATACGTTGAAGATCATTTTGCAAGAGTAAACACAGCGCTTACGAGAGGTAAGCCCGTTGTAAACGTTGGTGTGATACATCCCATTGAGTCGTATTGGCTTGCATGCGGACCTAACGTACACACTAAGCACATAAAGGAGGATCTTGAAAACTGCTTCTCCTCCATTACAAATTGGCTTTTGGATGAAAACCTCGACTTTAACTATATTTGTGAATCCACACTCGACGATCAATTCAGCGGCAATAACAACGGATTTGGCGTTGGCTGCATGAGTTATTCCGCTGTGATAGTACCCTCATTACTCACTATCCGTTCATCAACGCTTGAAAAGCTTGAGGACTTTGCCAAAAAGGGCGGAAAAGTCATATTTATGGGCAGGATCCCCAAATACGTTGATGCGGTGCTTTGCGACAGACCAATGAAGCTTGCAGAGAATTGCACGACTATCTCATGGGCAAAGGATCAGCTCATCTCTCAGCTTGAGGAAGACAGAGTTTTAAGCATAAGCGGACGCCCTGCGCTTTATCAGCTCAGAGATGACGGCGAATGCAGATATCTCTTTATGTGCAGTAAGAATCAACAGTATAACCTCGACGATGACGTGATGTGCAGAAGACACGTTGTTATAAAGGGCATTTGGGAGGCGGATATTCTTGATACTATAAAGGGCGAAAGAATTCCGCTTGCAGTAAACCACAAAAACGGCAATACAGAATTTGATTGGACCGCAGGTGTATACGACTCATTGTTGCTTGAGCTGAGAAAGGGTAATAATACCGACGGATTCAAATTTACAGAAAAGCGTTACGCTAAGATAGAATACCTGCAGTCAAAGGTTGACTACACTTTAAGCGAAAAGAACGTGCTTGTTCTTGACTGCCCGAGATACGCAATGAACGGCGAGGAGTTGTCCGAGCCTGAGGAAATGCTCCGCATCGACGATGCAATAAGATCAAGGCTTGGTATCCGTCACCGTGCGGGTGCAATGGTACAGCCGTGGATAACTCCAATCGATACAACACCGTTGGCATGTGTAAAGCTCGTATTTGACATCGAATCAGACATTGATTACGAGGGCGCACAGCTTGCTATGGAGTCCATGGATTTCTCGACAGTAACGTTCAACGGACAAAACATCCCCACAGTCAAGACAGGATACTACATTGACGAGGATTCTATACACACAATAAATCTTCCCGCAATCAAGAAGGGCATAAACACACTTGAGATAGAGCTTAAATTCTGCGATGCTTGCGCGCTTGAGAGCTATTATTTGCTCGGTGATTTTGGTGTTCAGCTTAACGGCAGATTTGCAAAGCTCGTTCCCATTGCAGATAAGCTTGTATTTGGCACGGTTGACAGTCAGACTCTCCCCTTCTACGGTGGAAACATCACTTATCACCTCACTTACGAGGGTGAGCTTGACAAGGTGCTTGAGGTGCAGAAGTTCAAGGGCTCTGCCATAAGCGTTGAGCTGGACGGAAAGAGAGTTGACGGAATGATAGCTTATCCTCCGCACAGATTGCATCTGAAGGCTGACGGAGACGGCAAGCACACTATTGACGTAACACTCTACGGTAACAGAGCTAACACGCTCAATGCGCTCCACAATACAAATCAGAGGATGGGCTGGTACGGACCTAACGCTTGGCATCCATCAGACAATAATTTCTCGTTTGAGTATGAGATAGCTGATCACGGAATTCTTACAACACCCAGACTTTTAAGTGAATAACTGACATTATCCCCTTAAGGCACAAGTAGCTTTAAGGGGACTTTTATAATATATATTGATTATTTTTAATAAATTCTTTATCAAAACGCGTTGCCGAGAATACACGTTGTAAACGATGAGGATTTCGAGCACAGTATTGACATTACGTTGTACGGAAACAGAACGAATACGCTCAATGCATTGCACAACACACAAGTATGCAAGCAATTACGGTCCGCATATATGGCATCCGGGTGACGGACAGTTTACTTATGAATATGAAGTGACGGATTTCGGTATTATGACGACGCCGAGATTCTGGAGCGAATAAAATATTATAAAACAAACCGCCTTATGCACAAATGCACAAGGCGGTATTCTTATATATTACGATATGTTATCAATACGCCGTAAGGCAATCCTTTGTTATGGTGAGTGTTACGGACATTTCCTCGCCGCCTCTTTCGATCACAAAGGTCACAACGTCGCCCACTCTTGCCGCGAGAAGCATGTCAATTACTATATGCTGACGAACGACCTGCTTTGTGGTGTTGCCGATGGTAACGCTCTTGATAACGTCATCCATCATAAATTTGCCTTCGGCAATAGTGCCCTCGTTGATGCCTTTGACTGAAATGGTTTCGATCTTTTTGAGGATGCCAGTTTCGGGATCGATCTGGGTTCTTGAAGCGTCGGTTGAAACAGTTATACCGAGGATCGGTCTTTGAACGGATTCAAGCTCAGAATCGTCACAATAGAAAATGATATTCTCAGCAATGGCTATGGCAACGTTTGACGGAATTGCATATCCTATGCTCTCAACTGAAGTGTCAGCCATTTTTGCATTTACGATTCCGATGAGGTCGCCCTCGTCGTTAAACAATCCGCCGCCGCTGTTACCACTGTTTACTGCTGTGTCTATCCTTATAACTCGTGTGTAGTATGAGCCGCTGTTATCAAGGGCATTCATCTCGATCTGCTCGGAATCAACGCTTACGATACCTCTTGTGACGGATATTCCGTCAGCCTCGGGATTACCGATGGCAATAGCAGTCTGACCAACGATGACGCTGTCGGAATCAACTACGTCGATAGCTCTTGCAGGAGCAGTCTTGAGTATGTCACAGTTTTCAACCTTGAGAACCGCAATATCATAAGTCATTGAGCCGCCGATGTAAGTAGCGGGAATTGCATACTGCTCATATTCCATACCGTAAAGGCAAATTGATATGTCGTCACTTATATGATTCTTGGTGTTGGCATTATTGTCGTATACTACGTGGTAATTCGTAATTACGTAGGCATTGCCCTTTTCTTTGTCAAGCTTGAATATTACGCCTGAGCCCGCAGAATAATACTCCTTTGTAGTTGTGGTGCCCGGTCTGCCGAATATTCCGCCCGTTGTAACGTCCTGCTTGAACGTAGTGAATACGCTTATTGAGCTCATTAAACCCTTATTTGCAGCATATTCAATCGAAGCGGAACCGCCGCCGTTGATGGTGATGTCACCAACGTTCTGAATAGGACCGTCGTATGAGCCGTGATCACAGTCCGCCTTTAGAGATTCGAGCCACTCAACCTCAGTACCTACAAATCCATTATCAACAGCTATTTCATAAGCCGATTTTCCTCTTACAAATATTGTGGAGCAGCCCGAAAACAGACATGCGCACAATGCAAGCAAAGCAATTATTGATACTATCTTTCTTTTGAACATAAATGATCATTCCTTTCAATTCAAGTTACGTTTATATTATAACCCATAAAAGTGAACTATTTATTAACAAAACGCCCTTTTTATTGAAAAGCTTGTGAAATTTTCATTTTATTTCAGTGAAAAGCAATAATATTGAATTGCAAGATTGCCAAATACGGAGTTTTGTGTTATACTAAGAAAAATATCAGGAGGAAAAACATGACTGACACAGAATTGATACTGAAAGCATATAAAATATTGGATGGGCTGACACCGCTTAAGTCTGACTGCGGAAGACTTTGCGATGCTGCTTGCTGCAAGGGTGACGACGACACGGGAATGCTGCTGTTCCCCGGTGAGGCAGAGCTTTTTGAGGGACTTTGCGACTTTGTGATCAAAAAGCAGGGTGAGCTTGACGTTGTAATTTGTAACGGACATTGCAACAGAGAGCAAAGACCTCTCTCCTGCAGGATATTCCCGCTTGCAATAGTATATGACGGATCAAGAACAAAGGTGATAGCTGACCACAGAAGCATTCCGGTTTGCCCACTATACAGGCAAGCGCTCAGCGAAAGGCTTGACCCTGCTTTCAGGCGAGCAGTAAAGGACATCGCTTTGATATTGAACCAAAGTGAGAGTATGAAAGACTTTCTTGCCGAAGTATTTTTGCAATGCGAGCAAGCTAAAGAATTATATACAAAGCTTGTATAAAATTGTAAAAATATTATGTTTTGCTATTGCTATTTTTTAATAAATTTGTTATAATTATAGTGTATAAACTATTGTAGGAGGTATGACCCGTGTCCAGACAGATAATTAACAGGATACTTATAGGCGTATTTATTATTTTGATGATCGGTATGGGCGTGGTATACATCCGACAGGAAGCAAAGCTCAACGATCTGAAAAAACAGCAGCTTGAGCTTGAAAAAAAGCAACAGAGAATAGAATTTATTGTTCAGGAGTATCTTGTGTTGCTCGACAACGTTAACAGCAGAAATTTTATAATCAGAATGGCAAGGGAAAAATTCGGTTGGGTGTTTGACAACGAAAAGATCTTTGTTAAGGATGACTACTCGGAGTTTTTTCCTCCGGCATCCACACCCGGTACTGATATTGAAGAACCAAACGATCCTTTAGAATAATGAAATACGCAATAATTGACATTGGAACCAATTCGGTGAGATATCTTCTCGCCAGATATGACGGCATCGCTCCGGTAACTATCTTCAGGGACAGAGAAAACACAAGGCTTGGCAAAGGGCTTTACTCCGAAGCACGCTTGCTTGCCCCGGACACTATGAAGCAGACTGCCCTTGCCGTGGCTAAATTTGTGCTCCATGCAAGGCAGAATAATGCCGAAAGCATAATTTGCTTTGCAACAAGCGCAGTAAGGGATGCAAACAATTCAAACGTGCTTGCCGATATGATAAAAGAGCAAGCAGGTGTTGACCTTGAGGTGCTTTCGGGTGATGAAGAAGCGCTTGCAGGCTACACGGGTGCAATGAGCGACGATTGCTTTAACTGCGCCGTGCTTGTTGATATAGGTGGCGGAAGCACAGAAATTATTGAAAGGCTCAAAACAGGCACTGTTATGGGCGTCAGCTTTGACTGCGGATGCGTAAGGCTTAAGGAGCTTTTCGGTGACGATATTGAGGGCGCAAAGCAATATATAGAGCAAAATATCCACGTGCCGCAGGGTAAAAGCATCGTGCTTATAGGCGGCACTGCAACAACGCTTGCAATGCTTTATAACGGATTGAGCGAGTACAACGAAGCAATACTTCACGGCACACACATAACGCTGCAATATATTGAGGAACTCACCGATAAAGTGATGAATATGACACCGCTTGAACGCGAGGAGCTTGTTGCTTTCGATCGCAAAAGAGCCGATATTCTTCTCTACGGCTTGCTGATAATATCGTACATTGCTCGAATGACGGGAGCAAGCGGTATAGTCACAAGCGAGCAGGGGCTAATGCAGGGTATCATAAAGCTGAAGCATAAATCAAAATAAAGATATTGACAGAATTTGATTTTTTTGGTATAATATACATTAATTTATTAATCCGAAATAAAATATTATATATACAAAAGGGGAAATATTATGGCAATCTATTTTAATGAACCTTCACGTACTTTCAGCGAATATCTTCTTATTCCCGGATATTCCGACGCTAACTGCATACCTTCAAACGTGTCGCTCAAGACACCGTTGGTTAAGTTCAAAAAGGGCGAAGAACCCGCAATTTCAATGAACATACCGTTGGTTTCTGCTATTATGCAGTCAGTTTCTAACGACACTATGGCTATCGCGCTTGCTAAGGAAGGCGGTATCTCTTTTATTTACGGCTCACAGTCCATTGCCGACCAAGCCGAGATGGTTCGCAAGGTCAAGAATCACAAGGCAGGCTTTGTAACGTCCGATTCAAACCTTCGTCCCGACAACACATTGGCTGACGTTGTTGCACTTAAGGAAGAACGCAACCACTCAACCGTTGCAATTACACACGACGGCACACCCCACGGCAAGCTTTTGGGTATCGTTACAGGCAGAGATTACAGAATCAGCCGTATGTCAATGGATGAAAAAGTAGAAACGTTCATGACTCCCCTCGAAAAGCTCTACACAGCACCCGAGGGCACGTCACTTAAAGAAGCTAACAATATAATCTGGGACCACAAGCTCAACTCTCTCCCGATAGTAGATAAGGACGGCAACCTCGTTTCCTTCGTATTCAGAAAGGATTACGCTCAGCACAAGGAAAATCCCTTGGAGCTTTTGGATAAGGCAAAGAGATACGTTGTTGGCGCAGGTGTTAACACAAGAGATTACGCAGAAAGAATTCCCGCTTTGGTTGAAGCAGGTGCTGACGTGCTTTGTATCGACTCCAGCGAAGGCTACACAGAGTGGCAAAAGAGAACTATCGCTTTTGTAAGAGAAAAGTACGGCGACAGTGTTAAGATCGGTGCAGGTAACGTTGTTGACGCCGAGGGCTTCAGATTCCTTGCTGATGCAGGTGCTGACTTTATCAAGATCGGTATCGGCGGCGGATCTATCTGTATCACAAGAGAAACAAAGGGTATTGGTCGCGGTCAGGCAACTGCAGTTATTGAGGTTGCCAAGGCAAGAGATGAATATTTTGAAGAAACGGGTATTTACGTTCCGATCTGCTCCGACGGCGGTATCGTTCACGATTACCACATAACTCTCGCACTTGCTATGGGCGCAGATTTCTGCATGCTCGGCAGATACTTCTCACGCTTTGACGAGAGCCCCACAAACAAGGTTATGATAAACGGTAACTACATGAAGGAATACTGGGGTGAAGGCAGTGCAAGAGCTCGTAACTGGCAGAGATACGATTTAGGCGGTGCTGCAAAGCTTTCATTCGTTGAGGGTGTTGACTGCTACGTTCCCTATGCAGGTACTCTCCACGACAATCTCGCTATCACACTCAGCAAGATCCGTTCCACAATGTGCAACTGCGGTGCTTTGAGCATTGAGGAGCTCCAGCAGAAGGCTAAGCTCACTTTGGTAAGCTCCGTTTCCATCGTAGAAGGTGGCGCACACGACGTTCTTGTTAAGGATAAGTCTTATCAACAGTAATTAATAAAACAAATTTTGGCGTGTCCGTTTTGGATACGCCTTTTTTGTATCCTCATGCATAATACCTTTTGTTTGTGGTATACTATAAAAAAACAAAAGGAGAACTTTATGGTAGAACAAGACACAATAAGACTTTTGCGCGAATGCGACGCAGGAGTACAGATGGGCACAAAGTCAATAGATGACGTATTTGAATACGTCAGCAGTAAGAGATTCAGAACTCTGCTTACTGATTGTAAGGCTGAACACGATAAGCTGAACACCGAGATACGTAATCTGCTTGACAAATACGGCGACGACGGAAAAGCACCCAATCCTATGGCTGAGGGAATGTCGTGGATAAAGACAAACGTTATGCTTATGATGAATGAATCCGACAGGACTGTTGCAGACCTTATGACCGACGGCTGTAATATGGGTGTAAAATCACTCAATAAATACCTCAACGACTACAAGGCGGCTGACGAGGTGTCCAAGGATATTGCAAAGAGATTGATAAATCTTGAGGAAAAATTAGCGATAGATATCAGGGATTTTTTGTAAAAATTTTACTTTTTGCCAAAATACCCCGTTTTACTACCAATGGTTGATTGACAAATATTATGATTGGTAGTATAATTATCACAGCCTTGAGGAGCATGACACTCATTAAGGCAAAACCAGAAATATATAAGGAGGAAGCTGTCATGACGATGTTATTATTCGGTCAATTAAACAATCAAACTTTTGTAAAAGCTTTACAAGCAACCGTCGTCAACGGTAGTCGAATCCTTGCTATTTCAACCACAGGACTGAATTGATATTCAGCCCTGCCGTGTAGCTTTTTATTGAGATTCAAGGAGGGTATTGCTATGTTCAGCATTATTTTGATGGACGCTGTAATGATATATCCATTCCTTGAACGCTACAAAGCCGTATAACGCTTGTTTTGCGGTTTAGTTTAAGAATTGAGTCATTGCACGTCCCAAATTGAGGACGTGCTTTTTTATTGCCGTTCAAAGGGTTTGTTGCTTTGCTTTAATAACTCGTCACGATGCAGATTATGAGAAGACTTTATCAGATATTAAAGCCTATGAAGAACAGCGAGTGTGCTTATACTCAGATGTATAACGGTCCCATGGTAATACACGAGGTGAGCGGGAGCGTGGATGCTGACGATAACGTTTATTTTGAAGACGCCGTCAGCTATGAGATAAGCCAAACGAGCAAGCACAAACAGGACTTACCAACGGTTACAATAGCAATGCCGTTGGATGAATTGATCAAAGAACGGGAGAATATTGAATTGAAAAGACTTAAGTATTATTTATTGAAAATGAACAACAACGAAAGCACATATACCGAAATATATAACGGCAAAATGCAGGTGCTTAAAGGCGATTGTGCCAAGGCTGTCAAGGAGAATTTTGATACATATGAACAAGAAGAAGTAAAATTGGAATTTACAGAAGTGCGCGACAACACGTATTTTTTGGAAAAGGATGCGGCATCGTTTGACATTGAGCTTTCGGGGAAGCTTGCAAAGGATAAGCCGACTATAACTTATAAAATTCCGTTGGAAAAGTTGAAGTTTGAGGATCGTTCCATTGCGGCTGCGGACCACTGTCTGAGAGAATTTGCTCAGTATGCGGATGAGATAAACGAGATCTTATACAACAGATCACGCCCCGATAACGAAAACGGCAAAATATACGTAGATAAGCCGTCCAACAAGGTAATGCTGAGAAACACGGCGTTTTTTGCATATTGTCCGCAAAGAGGGTATGAATATCTTAGCGGCATACAGGTAAGAAGAAAGGAAGCCTGCGAGGGTCCCCTTCCTAATAAGCTCTGCTTATGCATAAGATTGCAGGTTCAGTTGCCCAAGGGTAATATAAAGAAAACACAGACCATACTTTTGAATTATCTGCCGCAAATGGTAAATAAATTCATAGCAGAATTTGACTGCGACAAGCTTATCCGTGCAATTCAGCTTGCCGACACTCAGGCAAAGCTCAGAGCTTGGTTAAGGCAAAGCGATTACTGTGCATTCATTGCAAACGGCAGTATTCTTCCTCGCAGCAAGGGCACGGATATGCCGATGGAGGGAGCTATCCCATTTACATCAACACCCGACGATGAAATTGAGGTGATGGGTATTAAAGGAATGGGAATAAAAAAGGGCGTAACTGTCATAACCGGTGGCGGATACTCGGGTAAATCAACCGTGTTGAACGCCATTGCAGACGGAATTTACGATCATGTTTTGGGAGACGGCAGAGAGCTTTGCATTACGGACGATACCGCAATGACCATTTCAGCTGAGGACGGACGAAGTGTTAAAAACGTAAACATCTCCCCTTTTATAAAGTGGTTGCCTAATTGCGGTGATACGATGCATTTTTACACAGATCACGCTTCGGGCTCAACGTCGCAGGCGGCAAATATAATGGAAGCCATTGAATACGGCTCGCACCTGCTGTTGATAGACGAGGACAGGAGCGCAACCAATTTTATGATACGAGATGCTGTAATGAAGGAGCTTATAGAAAAGGAGCCCATAACGCCGTTTACGGACAGAGTACGGGAATTGAGCAGGGACATGGGCGTTTCTACAATACTTGTAATAGGCGGAAGCGGTGAGTATTTGTCCGTTGCAGACAAAGTCTATATGATGGACGATTACGTTATTAAGGACGTAACTCAAAAGGCAAACGAGCTCTGTTGCTCAAACGTATCATGTCCGTCACAGGTTTTGTGGGCGCAATCAAAAAAGCTTAAGCGCGATGGTTTTGACTCCCATCCAAACGGCTCCGGAAGCGAGGTGCTTGAAGTATCGGACATGGGATTCATTATAATAGGCAACGAAAGGATAAACGTTACGGGACTGCACGATATCGTGAATGCAGGCCAGCTTTATGCGCTTGGATTTATGCTGAGAAAGCTTATGATAACGCAAAGCCCCGAGGCAGAATACGTTGACGTAAACAGCGCAATAGATCAGCTTTACGATAATATATATAAAGACGGACTTGACACGGTCTGGTCGGGATTTTTCAACCAATGCGAAAGATTCCTTGTTCTGCCGAGAAAGTGCGAATTAAAGGCGGTTATAAACCGCATGAGAGGAGTGACGATATGCTGAATTGCATCGCACAAACACCTCTCAAATACATACAGAGGTATAATATGAACGATCAATTAGGAATAAACATAAAAACATTGAGAAAACGCAAGCATCTTACTCAAGAGCAATTTGCAGAAAGGATCGGAGTATCATCGCAGGCGGTAAGCAAGTGGGAAACGGGGGTATGTTACCCCGATATATCGCTTTTACCCGTTATAGCGCAATTTTTTGACATAACGATTGACGAGCTTTTAGGCTTTGATATCGAGATCAAAAATCATAACAGCGAACAGATGACGTACGACAAAATGCAGACGCGTTTATTACTGCACGGCAATGCAATGATGAGCTATCTTGAATGCCTTGAAAAATCAGCGCAGGATGACAAAAGCGCATCTGCCGATGATACAAAAAAGAAAATTAAGTTATTAAAAAAGATACTATCATAATCCTTAAGACGCTGAAGCTTAGCGTAAGCCTCATAACGAAGTTTTAACAAAAAGCACTTATGATAACGAATAAATCGTTTGTCATAAGTGTTTTTGCGTTGCTTTATACAATTTTCTCCAGATAGTAATGAATTGACGCTTTGCGTCATGAATTGAAGCCTGACGGCTTCATGATTTGAAAACTTTGTTTTCATGAATTGAATTGCTATGCTTTATCATGCCGAAGGCAATTCATGAACGAAGTTCATTTCACGGCGCAAGCCAATTCATGCCATTTAGGGCAATTCATTATGGGCACGCTCGAATAACTTATGTTAATCCTTCGTTATCGCGCGTGCCCATTATACTTCGGCGTCTATTTTTATTTTCTCATAAGGAGGTAAAAAGCATTGACTAAAACTGATTTATCTGTTATAATGGTTATGTAAATACTGTGTTGCATATACTGTATTACACATCACACCTTTAAGGAGATAACTATGAAGACGATGATCAACATAGCAAAGGAATTTGCCATTGAAGGCAATATTACCAATATCGCCCCCTACGGAAGCGGACACATAAACTCCACGTTCCTCATCAGCACTGACAGCTCAAACGAATACATTTTGCAAAAAATCAACACATCTGTTTTTAAGATTCCTTATGAGCTTATGGAAAACATTGTAAGCGTCACAAACTATTTACAGGACGTTATAAAAAGAGAAAACGGCGATCCTCAAAGAGAGGTGCTCAACGTAATTTTAACAAAGGACGGCAATTCGTACGTGCTTCACGAAAGCGGCGCATGGAGATTGCTCACTTTTGTTCCTGACTCCACAACGTTGCAGGCAGTAACCTGCCCCAAGGATTTTTATTTTGCAGGCAAGGCTTTTGGCAGATTCACAAAGCAGTTGAACGATTACCCTGCCGAAACCCTGCACGAAACAATAAAGAATTTCCACAACACTCCCGTTCGTTACAAGAATTTTGAGGATGCAGTTGCAAAAAACGCAAGCGGTAAGGCAGATTCAGTATCCGATGAAATTGAATTTGTGAGAGCAAGAAAGGATTTCTGTTCTCTCTTTACAGACAAGGTCGCTGACGGCACTCTCCCCTTGAGGGTTACGCATAACGATACAAAGCTTAACAACGTTCTTTTTGATAAGAACACACTTCTCCCCATTGCGGTAATTGATCTTGATACGGTTATGCCCGGTCTTTCTTTGTATGACTTTGGTGATGCTATCCGCTTTGGTACAAATCACGCTGACGAGGACGAAAAGGATCTTTCAAAGGTTTGGTGTGATCTTGAGCTGTTTGAGGCATTTGCAAGGGGTTATCTTGAGGAATGCGGATGTCTTTTGACGGATGAGGAGCTTAAGATGCTCCCCTATGCAGGAAAAATGCTCACTTTGGAGTGCGGTATGCGCTTTTTGGCTGACCACATTGCGGGCGACGTTTATTTTAAGATACACAGAGAGAATCATAACCTTGACCGCGCAAGAACACAGTTCAAGATGGTTGAGGATATGGAAGCAAAGCAGGATGAGATGATCGCTATCATCGAAAGACTTTGCAAGGAGATATTATAATTTTATTTGAAAGGCAAACTAATGAAAACAAAGATAATTATTCCCGGAAGTATAATGGCTGACATTACAGGCTACGCAAAGCATTTGCCCATTGGCGGTGAATCTGCATTTGGTGAGCTTTTGCGCACAAGTCCCGGTGGAAAGGGCTCAAACCAGATGATAGCCGCCCACAGAGCAGGCGCCGAAGCACTATTGATAGGCTGTACGGGAAATGACGGTCAAGCCGCTATGGTGACAGAGTTTTACAATGCCGAGGGAATTCCCACAAAATACGTGAGAAAGGTTGCAGAATCCTTTACGGGCACGGCACTCATTGAGGTTGACACAACAACTGCGCAGAATCGTATTCTTGTTGTTCCCGGTGCTAATTTGTGCGTAAGTAAGGACGACGTAATAAACGCGTCCTGCGATATAGCAAATTGCGATATAGTTCTCGCACAGCTTGAGATTCCCGACGAGCCTATTCTGGAATCAGCTAAATTGGCAAAGGCAAACGGTAAGACGTTTATTCTGAATCCCGCACCATACAGGGTATTCCCCGAGGAATTATTCCCCATGATAGACTACTTTACACCCAACGAAACGGAAGCAGAGTATTTTAGCGGTGTTCACATTGAAAGCGTTGAGGATGCATCCTATGCGGCAAAGGTGCTCATACAAAAGGGCATCAAGAACGTTATCATCACTCTCGGCTCAAAGGGCGCGTTCTACTCAAACGGAGAAAAGGAATTGTTTGTTCCGTCATTCAAGGTGGAGGCTGTTGAGACCACGGGAGCAGGCGACTCATTCAACGGCGCTTTTGCAGTTGCAATAGGCGAGGGCATGGACGTAGGCTCTGCAATGCGCTTTGCAAACGCAGCTGCAGGTATTTCCGTAACAAGATACGGCACGGCACAGTCCATGGCAACAAGGGATGAGATTGAGGAATTGTTGAAAGCACAGTAAAAATTATTGCGCAGTGCGGTTAATGCACTGCGCGTTTTTGTTTTTGGTAATAATTACGCTGTAGGCGAGTAAAAAGTTCTACTCGATACACAACTTTTTGTACGCCGCCTTAAAACACTCATCATTTCTGACAAAGTCAAAATCCGAGTTATTGTTGATGTCATTCTTGTATCTTTCCAAATCATAATGCTGACCCGAAACACTCTCGGCAGTATATGGACGGTGTGTCATAAGAATATTTTTGTATTCATATTCCATTGGTAATTGACTGTATGCAACCCAGCCGTCAATTGCTTTTTCAAAGTGATGCAGTGTTTCCTCCTTTTTGCCGAGAGCTGCGTACTCCCTTGCCAAAAATTCATTATACTGACCGACGTAAAGTGTATATTCACCAAGATCACCCTCATCCATGATTGCATTAAATATTGCTTGACATTTTTTGATTAGTGCAATTTTTTCTTCGTGAGATATTTGTCTTGTTTGATCTTCGTTAAACAGATCACCTAAAACGTAAATATACATATTAAGATGCCACCACTTATCCATAATATCGTGTTGCATCATTATCTTACTTTCTTCACTATCGAGGGAATATACCTTAAACCAATTCCAATCCTGTCCGTATTCAATATACTTCTTCAAAAACTGCATTCTGTCATCTGCATTTCTGAATCCGTTTAAGAAATATGCCGCATCCGAGCACAATACCTTATCGTCACAATTCTGCAGAACGGTTTTACAAATTCTTTCAATCTCATTTTTAGAACTTTCGGGATGAAACAGCTTTAATGCATTTACGTATAACATCATTATTCTATAATCGTATGAATACTCCTCATATGCATTCTGCGCAAGAGTAAATGCTGAATATCTCATTTTCTCGTCTATAACCAAACGTTTGTATTCCGAAATATAGTTTTGTATTCGTTCTTCAGCAATCATTTGGTCATTACCAAGCAATACGTCTATTGACACGCCCAAACAGCTTGCTATTGACGGCAACATTGTAATATCGGGATAACCCTCGCCCCGCTCCCATTTTGAAACGGATTGAGGTGTTATAGACAGCATATTTGCCAACGTTTCCTGCGTGTAATTCTTTTCTTTACGCAGGCGCCTAATGTTTTCACAAATTCTGATTTCCATAATAAATCTCCTTATTGAATATCAAAGCGCTTTGTGTATATATTCTATCATACCAACTGAATTATTACAATAACCGCGCAGTTGTAAAATAATAAGCCGAAGGTTTATTATGCTGTCGCACTCTGGGTAGGGGCGAACTTTGTTCGCAAGAGGGCGTTCAAAGAACGCCCCTACAATATTATTAAAATTCTACGATTTTTAGGCGTTATGACACCTTTGCCTCATCCACCATCCACTCAATAAACATTCCGTAGCCTCTCAAGGTGTCGTTTATCATGACGTGAGTTACGGCTCCGATTAACTTACCGTCCTGGATGATGGGACTTCCGCTCATCCCCTGCACTATTCCGCCCGTTTTTTCTATCAGGCGCGGGTCGGTGACCTCTATCACCATGCCTTTGACGTCCTTTTTGCTCTGAGAATTTATTTTTATAACGTTTATCTCGTAATAATCCGCAACGTTATCGTCAAGCGTACAGTAAATTTCAGCTTTGCCTATTTTGATCTCGTCCCCTGTTGCAATGGGTATCAATCGCATTGAATCAAGAGCCTTTGTATTGTAAAAATCTCCGTAAATGCCAAATTCGTTATTCTTATCTATGCTGCCCGTGGGGTTCAACAGATCAAACGCGCCCGAAAGCTCACCGGGTGAGCCATTTTTACTTTTTATAATATCGCGTATGGTTGCGTTGGTAATATTTCCATCCTGTACGGGAATAATAATACCCGTGCAAGCATCGTTTACGGAATGTCCGAGCGCACCGTATCGCGAATTCTCTG
This sequence comes from Clostridiales bacterium, assembly GCA_015056475.1. Taxonomy (GTDB): domain Bacteria; phylum Bacillota; class Clostridia; order HGM11327; family HGM11327; genus SIG351. Next base: position 3,619 of record SVGF01000026.1, on the reverse strand, counting down.
CGTCAACAAACGTTAACGTGCCAATGCCCGAAGTGCCGTCACGCACTAAAATTCCAAGCTTATATTCCTCGCTCTCAGCATCGTAGCAGGGGTTTACGTTTACCGTTTTTGTGGAGTCACCTCGCTGATAGGTTATGCTGACTGCATCGCCCTTGCTGTCATTTACAAGGCTCGAAAAATGCCGAGCGTCCTTGATTGCAACGCCATTTATGCTTTTAATGACGTCACCCGGGCGAATCCCCGCTTCAGCCGCAGGAAATACTCGCTTGCCGTCCTTATCCTTTACTTCTACTGCCTTTGTGACTATCAAGCCGTCGCTCAAGATCGCAATGCCTATGCTCTGCCCCGAGATATAGACCTGCTTTTCTGCCGCAAATGCACTTGCAGAAAAAACGGACAACGCCATTGCAAGAACGACCGAGCATATTAGCAGTTTTCTTTTAATTATTTTCAATAATATATCCTTCCTTTTTTGTTTTTGATGCTAATTGCACCAAGGGTATTATTAGCGCGCAGTAAAAAAAATATCAGCAACGCGGTATTTACTGCGACAAGCTCAAAAATATCGCATTTTTGCGAAGAATATATTATTATTCATATGCATTTTTGTAAAAATTACAATGCTATTGACAAATTTGAGTATCTGTTATAGAATATAGCAAGAAAATTTTGAAACAATACAAGAGGAGGATGAATATGATCGATAAAAAATATAAAGCAATTATTTTTGATCTTGACGGCACTTTGCTCGACACCGCAAGCGACCTTGCAAGGGCTGTGAATCACGTATTGACTGCACACGGATTGCCCTGCCACACAGAAAAAGACGTTATTGCCTTTACGGGAAACGGCGCTGACGTGTTGATGAGAAAAGCTGCGCCGTCAGATATTGATGAGGCTGAGCTGAAAATCGTCACTAAGGAATTTAAGGAGTATTATGCCCTCCACAGCGCGGATAATTCATTACCATATAACGGAATAGAAGACGTATTAAAGGAGTTGTACGACCAAAACTATAAGCTTGCAGTAGTATCAAACAAGGTACATGCCGCAACGTCATACCTTACGGATAAGTATTTTGGCAAATACATAAAAGTAGCTGTGGGAGATATTGCAGGATATGAAAAAAAGCCCAAGCTTGGCACGTTAAAGCTTGCGCTTGATAAGCTTGGAGTTGACTTTTGCGACGTAGTTTACATCGGAGATTCAGAAGTGGACGTTATGACAGCAAAAAACGCAAACATGGCACATATTGCAGTTTCGTGGGGATTCAGGTCAAAGGAAGAACTTTTAGCCGCAGGAGCAAAGCACATTGCCGAAAAGCCCGATGATATACTTAAATTGTTGAACGAAATATAAAAAAGAAAAGCTCAATACTGCAACCATGCAATATTGAGCTATTATTCTTTATATCAGCAAACCGAGACGAATCAATCCTCATCCTCTTCGCCAGCGATCTCGCCCAAGCCTTCAATATAAGCGTGAGTAGGACAACCTACTGTACCCTGTCTTTCTGAGAAAAGAGCCTGCTCGGGATTGTATGGACAATGGGGCAATTCAGTTTTACCTGTCTTTTCCTGATATCTGCGTAACATCTCATCAGCGGGAATCTTAGCATACTTTCCTGCTTGGGTTTCTTCTTTCCATTCGTTGAGACATTCGATCATAGGCGCCCATTCGTTATAGCAAGTATACAACTCACGCGTAGTTGCATTCAATTCCCAAAAGATCGGGAAAGCAATACCCACGATAACAAGTATCGTTACAACGAAAAGACCCTTCTCCAACCATGATGGAGGATTTCTTGTAATATCTTTTTTCTTAGCCATAGTAAATATTTCTCCTTACCAAAGTTGCTTAGCTATATTATACATTACTATTTAATTTTTTTCAAGTGTTTTTTTTAAAAAAATCATAAATTTTTTGATTTTTTTAAAAGTTTACCTTTTGTTCATTTTATTTCCATACAAAATCAGGTCCAACCAATAAAAAATGCAACAAAATTGAATTTTACTATTGACTTTTATCAAAAAAAGTTGTAAACTATATTTATAATATTTTGTAAGGAGGAAGACGTAGTATCTTTTTTGATACTGCTTCTGTTCACAAAAAGTATATGAATATAATCGTATGTAAAGACTCCGTTCAGCTCGGAGAAGAAGCTGCAAAATTGGTTGCGGCTGAAGTTAAGGAATGCATTGCAAAGAAGGGTTGTGCAAGAATCGTATTCTCCACAGGCGCTTCTCAGTTTGACACATTCAAGGCTCTCTTGAAGTCCGACATCGACTGGTCAAAGGTTGATATGTTCCACCTTGATGAATACGTTGATCTTCCCGAAACACACATTGCAAGCTTCAGAAAATACCTTAAGGAGCGTTTTACAAATCTTGTAAATCTTCGTTCTGTAAACTTTGTTGACGGCACACCCGAGGGCATTGCTAATATCTCCGCTGCTCTTACAGCTGCTCCCATTGATATCGGTCTTATCGGTATCGGTGAAAACTCTCACATCGCATTTAACGATCCGCCGGCAAACTTTGACGTTGAAGATCCCTACATCGTGGTTAACCTCAACGACACTTGTAAGAAGCAGCAGGTTGGCGAGGGTTGGTTTGCTACTATTGACGACGTTCCGAAGCAGGCTGTTTCAATGTCCGTTAAGCAGATCCTCAAGTGCAACAAGATCATCTCTTGCGTGCCCTACAAGGTAAAGGCTAACGCCATCAAGCTCACAGTTGAAAACGATACAAACAATATGTACCCCGCAACTATCATGAAGACACACAAGGATTTCACACTCCTTTGCGATAAGGATTCCGCATCCCTCATCAACAAGGAAGTTGCCGAAAAGTGCTGTCCTACATTGGAAAGCTACGTTGAGCTTTAATACTGCACATTAAGCCGATGTTAACGCATCGGCTTTTTTATTTTGGCAAAAAACTTAAATTATTTCCGTTGACAATTATTAAAAAATATGATAAAATATATAGCGTTGAACAAAACTAAGGAGTACTCTTGATGAGGGAAACTTTTATGCGTGCGGCACTCAAGGAGGCAATGCTCGCCTTTGAGGAGGACGAGATACCGATAGGTGCTGTGGTGGTTTGCGACGGCAGGATAATCGCAAGCGCACATAATATGCGAGAGCAATTAAAGGATCCCACAGCACACGCAGAAATACTTGCAATGCGCAAGGCTGCAGCTTACCTTGGCGGTTGGCGATTGCACAGATGCGACCTTTACGTGACTGTTGAGCCCTGCCCCATGTGCGCGGGTGCAATAGTTCAGGCAAGATTCAACTCGTTAGTGTTTGGTGCATATGATGAAAAGGCAGGCTGTTGCGGTACTGTTTATAATCTTTGCGACGAGCCAAGGTTCAACCACAGGCTTCCCGTTACGGGAGGAGTGCTGCGTGAGGAATGTGCAAAGGTCATGTCCGATTTCTTCAAGCGCAAGCGATAATTTATATTTGGAGAGATACCCAAGAGGCTGAAGGGTCCGGCTTCGAACACCGGCAGGCGGTATCCCCGCGCGAGGGTTCAAATCCCTCTCTCTCCGCCAACAAAAAACGCACTTTTGTCTACCGACAAAGGTGCGTTTTTTGAATGATGTTTGCCTT